>DASYHR010001018.1:0-3995 GCA_035998385.1 Dyadobacter sp.
ACGGTTGACTTACTGACTTACAATACTGAAGTTACCGAATTGAGGACCAAGGGGCTGCTTAAAGAAATACGTAATACTATCCAGGCAAAAAATTTGGCGAGAAAGAGAGGTCTGGCGAAAAGACAAATAGCAAGTTTTAAAGTGTCCTTAGATAGTTAAAAATTTTTCAGATCAATTTATAACAGCATGTCAGATAAAAGCAGAGAGTTTCTTTATAAGTATTTGAACAATGCCTCCCCGACTGGTTTCGAGTCGACGGGACAGCAGATTTGGCTGGATTATATCAAGCCATATATTGAAGAGCAAATCATTGATGTTTACGGAACTGCGGTTGGCGTAATCGGTCCCGGACAGGACTACAAGGTGGTGATTGAGGCACATTCGGATGAGATTTCATGGTTTGTTAACTACATTTCAGAAGATGGCTACATCCATGTTCGTCGTAACGGAGGATCGGATGCAGCCATTGCCCCTTCGATGAGGGTCAATTTACACACGGCAAAAGGTGTTGTTAAAGGCGTATTTGGCTGGCCGGCAATCCACGTTCGTGAGGTGGCGAAAGATCAGGTTCCTAAAGTGCATGAGTTATTTATCGACGTGGGTGCTTCCAAAAAAGATGAAGTGCTCGAAATGGGTATTCATGTGGGAACGGTAGCCACTTTTGCAGATGGACTGGATGAGTTGAACAGTAAATATTACGTGGGTCGTGCGCTCGACAATCGTATGGGCGGATACATGATTGCGGAGGTTGCCAGAAAGTTGCATGAAAACAATGTCAAACTTCCGTTTACGCTCTACGTAGTGAATGCCGTGCAGGAAGAAATTGGCCTAAGAGGCGCAGAAATGATAGCACGCAGGCTGAAACCGGATCTGGCTATTGTTACCGACGTGACTCATGATACGCAGTCGCCGATGTATAACAAAAAAGAACAAGGTGATTTGAAAAGTGGAGGCGGACCTGTGATTTGTTATGGTCCGGCGGTGCAGAACAACGTGCGTGCCTTGCTTGAACAAGTTGCGGACGAAAAGAAAATTGCTTTCCAACGCCAGGCAGTGAGTCGCTCTACAGGAACGGATACTGATTCCTTCGCTTATTCGACAGAGGGAATTGCATCCGCGCTTATATCCCTTCCACTGAAATACATGCATACCACCGTGGAAATGGTGCACAAAGAAGATGTACAAAATGTAATTCAGTTAATCTACGATACATTACTGTCGTTGAAAGGAGACGAAGATTTCAGATATATCAAATAGTTATTTTCTGTAAACTGTACAAAAATCCTGGATGAGCATAAAGCTCACTCAGGATTTTTTTTGTTTTTATAAAATACATTGATAGTAAATGAGTTGTCTGTTTTTACAAATTAATTGTTATTTAAAGTATCTGAAATTTATTTTAAAATTGTTATTTTTGATATCAAATTAGGGGTTCGAAATTCAGCATTCTGACATATGGAAAGACCAAGAGGGCGAGGAGCGGGGATCAATTCCCACAACAGATTTCAGAGGCTGGAAACGGAGTACATTGTTGAGGACTGGCAGCAGTGGGAGGATCAGGAAGTGAATCCTAAAACGCAATTTATTATGGAGGAATCCAAAAAACTGCTGAGCGTTTCCGATAGTCCTGATCTTCGGAACTACAACTCCATCAATCCTTATCGTGGTTGTGAACATGGCTGTATTTATTGCTACGCCCGAAACTCGCACGAATATTGGGGCTTTTCAGCTGGTATCGATTTTGAAACAAAAATCGTTGTCAAGAAAAACGCTCCTGAATTACTTGAGAAATTATTCCATTCGAAAAGCTGGCAACCAACCAGCATTATGTTTTCCGGAAATACGGACTGTTATCAGCCGGCAGAGAAAAAATTTCAACTTACCCGAAAGTTGCTGGAAATATGTTTGAAGTATAGGAATCCGGTTACCATTCTGACGAAAAATGCGCTGATTTTGCGGGACATTGATATTCTCGAAAAGATGGCGAAGCTAAATCTGGTTCATGCGGCGGTATCGATTACTTCTTTAAACGAGGATCTGAGAAATAAACTTGAACCTCGTACTGTGACTGCAAAACGCAGATTACAAGTTGTACGGACGTTGCATGAAGCTGGCGTTCCCATGGGCGTTATGAGTGCGCCCATTATTCCCGGGCTCAATGATCATGAAATTCCGGCGATTATCCAGGCGTCTGCAGAAAACGGAGCGGCCTGGGCTGGCTATACAGTGGTGAGGCTCAATGGTGCCATTGCGACTTTATTCAAGGAGTGGGTTCATCATCACTTTCCGGATCGTGCTGAGAAGGTGCTGAATCAAATTGCTGCTTGTCATGGTGGAAAATTGAACGACTCAAGGTTCGGTGTCAGAATGAGCGGAGAAGGAAAATACGCCGAGCATATACGACAACTGCACAATTTTGCATGCCGAAAGTATTTTGGTGACCAGGAACTGCCGGATTTGGATACATCTCAATTCATAAGAGGTGGTCAGATGAAGCTGTTTTGATCTTTTTTTGGATCAGATTTTTGCAATTGGTAGATTGCCGTTCGTATTACAGTTACATTTAGCTGATCAAAATTAGCTTAGCCTCACAGAATCATGAACCGATTTTTTTTTACGCTTGGATTTGCAGGATTATGTAGTTTGACGCACTTAAACTGTGTCAGCAGCTCATCATCCGGTAAAAATGCAGCTGTCATACAAACAGACTCGCTGGGAAGAGACCAGAATCGGACGGATGTGAGCGCGAAGCCAATCATCACAGGTGCCGACCGTACTGATGAATATGTCAGTTATCTGAACGGAAAACGGGTTGGCGTAGTGGTCAATCAAACCTCTATCATCGGCAATATTCCGCTGGCCGACAGCCTTGTTTCACTTGGGGTGAATGTGGTCACCATTTTTGGTCCCGAGCACGGGTTCCGCGGCACTGCAAGTGCAGGTGATAAGGTAGGCGATACGAAAGACACAAAAACCGGCATTCCCGCCATTTCGCTATATGGCAAATTGAAGCGTCCCACAAAGGAACAAATGGATCAGCTGGATGTGATCGTTGTCGATATGCAGGATGTTGGTGCGCGCTTTTACACCTATATTAACACGCTGGGGCATGTGATGGAAGCCTGCGCTGAATCAAGCAAAGAAATGATTATTCTCGACAGACCTAATCCGAACGGATTTCTGATCGATGGGCCCTTGCTGGAGGACCATCTTCACTCGGGAATCGGTATGTACCGAATACCCATCAGTCATGGTCTTACCATTGCAGAATTCGCGCAGATGATCAATGGTGAGGGTTGGCTACCCAATAAAATGCAGTGTAAACTGAAAATTATAAAAGTCGCAAATTATGACCACGATATGCCATATACTTTACCTGTGATGCCTTCACCCAATCTGAATACGCAACAATCTGTGATGCTGTATCCGCATATTTGTGTTTTTGAAGGAACGATTCTGAGCCAGGGAAGAGGTACTTATATGCCATTTACTGTCTTGGGCTCCCCATTGCTGAAAGGAAAGTACGAATTCAGCTTCACTCCAAAAAGTATCAAAGGAATGGCAGAAACCCCGTTACACCAGAATCAGGAGTGTTACGGGCTGGATTTAAGGAAGTACGACATTGAGCAGTTGAGAAAGAGCAGACAATTGAACCTTGCCTGGATTATTGAGCTATACAATGCTTATCCTGACAAAGCCCGTTTTTTTGATAAAAGTCAAAGTAAGCAAATGAATGATTTTGATAAACTGGCCGGTACAGAAAATTTGAGAAAGCAGATTATAGCAGGTGCCACGGAAAAGGAAATCCGGAAAAGCTGGGAACCCGGGTTGTCCGACTTCAAATCAATGCGCAAAAAATATTTGTTGTATCCGTAATCAAGAAAAAGTCTTGATTCTGCCCATCAGGTCATTTCTGCTATCCGCGGTGATGGGTATTTCCATATCATCAATCATTACATTGATGTAGTTGATACCGGTAATAGCATTCAGATTAA
>DASYHR010001041.1:0-1540 GCA_035998385.1 Dyadobacter sp.
CGTGCGTAAGTATATTGAATAAAAGGTCCGGTGTGTCCCTGGAAATCAATAGACTCTTCCGGGTTGAAAAGCATTCGTTTCTTTGGATCTACCTTAAGCAGGAAATATTTCAAGGCTCCCAGGGCCAGCTGATCGTAAAGACGAACTGCTTCATCACTCTGGAAGTCATCAATTTTACCTAACTCCTGTGTTCTGGTGGCGGCAGTTTGTATCATTTGAGATACCAATTCGTCCGCATCCACAACAGTACCTTCACGGGACTTCATTTTCCCGGATGGCAAATCCACCATTCCATAGCTGATATGGTAGCAACCATCCGCATAAGTACGCCCAAGACGCTTCAGAATTGCAAATAGTACCTTGAAATGATAATCCTGTTCGTTTCCTACGACCCACAGATAACGGTCATTGTGGAAATCGCTGTCCTTAAGTTCTGTTGTGCCAAGGTCCTGCGTAATATAAACAGAGGTTCCGTCCCCACGAAGCACCAGTTTTTCGTCCAGGCCTTCTTCTTTCAAGTCAATCCAAACCGAATTATCTTCTTTTTTGAAGAAAACGCCATTTTTTAAGCCTTCTTCGATAATGTCTTTACCCAACAGATAGGTATTGGATTCGTAGTAAGTCTTATCGAAGGAAACACCAATTTTATCATAGGTCTGGCGGAAGCCGTCATATACCCAGGCATTCATTTTGTTCCACAAATCGACAGTTTCCTTATCACCATTCTCCCACGAAACAAGTAACTTTTGCGCTTCCAGCATCCAGGGTGCTTTCTTAGCAGCTACTTCTTCGGTCAAACCTTCTTCAATCAGCTGTTTGATTTGAGTTTTGTATTCTTTATCAAACAGAACATAATATTTGCCTGCAAGGTGATCACCCTTCAGACCTGATGATTCGGGCGTCTCTCCGTTCCCCAACTCACGGTAAGCGAGCATAGATTTACAGATGTGTATACCACGATCGTTGACCAGACAAGTTTTTGTTACATCATAACCACTTGCCTTCAAAATTCTCGATAGGGAATCGCCGAGGAAATTGTTACGGAGGTGCCCCAGATGTAACGGTTTATTGGTATTTGGTGAAGAAAATTCCACCATCACAGACTGCCCGTTAGATGGAAAAGTCCCAAAGTTTGTATCAGAATCTATATCAGTAAATAAGTTACGCCAGGTCAGATCAGACAGACTTAAATTAAGGAAGCCTTGCACAACATTGAAATGTGAGACCACAGAAGAGTTTTCCTGCAGATCGGCACCGATGATCTGTCCGATTTCAGCAGGAGCACGACGGGCAGCTTTACTCAAAGAAAATGTAACAAACGTGTAAAATCCCTCAAATTCCTTTTTGGTTGGTTGTAAAATGATGTCATCGGCAACCACATCGAAGTTTTTCAGGATTGCTTTTTTTATGTCTTCTTTTAGAATTGCTTCAATCGTCATGAAAAATATTTTAAATTGAAATTCAGTGTCTTTGGAAATTTAGGGTAGATTTCTCTAATTTTTTATTTGGATAAAAATATTAGTGAGTTTGATATGCATCT
>DASYHR010001046.1:0-8556 GCA_035998385.1 Dyadobacter sp.
GAGCACATTTGTTCATTTTACCGGCACTATTGTTCAAATCAGTCTAAAAAATGCCGGATTCTGAGACAAATTTGCATTTTTTGGATTTATTTCCCCTTTTTGCAGTGCATTTGAATATCAGACAATCACAAGGTCAGCTGATCGCGCAACATAAACATTTAAAGGCAGGCTAAAATCCTGTCAAGTTCATTTTCGGGTAGCACTTACTAACCCACCACATCAATGCATTCAATCAATTTTTACATCCGCTATATATGCCTGCTGTCCGTTCTGATCGCAGTGACAAATACTGTTTTCGCACAACGTCCGGAGCCGAAGTTTACATCTCTTACTTCCATGGATGGTTTGTCATCCAATACCGTTACTGCCATTCTGAAAGACCGCTATGGCTGGATGTGGTTTGCGACCGAAGATGGCCTCAACAGATTTGACGGAACGGACGTATTGGTATACCGCCATAACAAACAAGACTCAACATCATTAAAAACGAGTGATATATCCAGCTTACATCAGGATCGCGAAGGGCGCATCTGGGTCGGTACGATTGAAGGCGGATTGCATATGTATAACAGAGGAAAAGATTCCTTTGTCAGTATTCCGTCACCCCATAGCGTAACCAGTATCACCAGTGATGCCAAGGGAAAATTATGGGCAGGGACAACCAGCGGTTTAATTAATGTAGATCCTAAAACCCGTCACATCAGCACCTTTTCCTCTGCCGCCAATATACCCGATCAGATCTCCAAAGGACTTATCCTGAGTGTAGCGGTTGACAGGAAGCAGCGCGTGTGGATAGGCTCTGACAAAGGTCTGTTCAGAATTGATCCTTCCGATAAATATGATGAGCATGTGAATTACCTGCAATCACTGCCTGACGAGGCTGGATCGCGTTCAGTAAAGTCAATCATTGAAGATCAACAAGGTAACATTTGGATCGGTACATTCAGCGGTCTGTTTAAACTGAATGGCAATGGTCAGATTCTCCAAAGATTCAGGTTCGAATCGGGTAATAAAAATTCGCTGAGCAGTAATATGGTTTTTGCTATGGCTCAGGAAAGCACCCGGTATCTGTGGGTTTGCACTGATGCCGGTCTGGACATCATTGATACTTCAACCGGTCAAATTACACGGCATCGACCTGATCCCAGAACGCAGTTCAGTCTCAGCAACAAGTCTGTGAGAAGTATACATATTGACAATGAAGGTATTTGCTGGCTGGGTACGTACAAAGGGGGCGTCAACAAATACGATAAAAATCTGGCAATTTTTGGCCTTACCAGGTCTGATGTAAACGATCCCTACGGGCTGAGTGCGCCCTTCGTTACTTCATTTGCACAATCTGGTCCGGAAGAACTATTTATAGGAACGGATGGAGGAGGACTAAACCTTTACAATCGTAAAACGAACCTGTTCAAAAAATTTCAAATCAGTCCTAAAAACAAAAGTGCCTCATCCGGACTTGCTATTTTAACACTGAAACTCGCGTCGGAAAATGAACTATGGATTGGCACTTTTCAGGATGGACTTTTTCGTTTCAATCCGAAAACTGGTGCCTACACCCAATTTACCCGTGGCAAAGACTCCTTCACCCTGGCTAACAATGATATCTTCTGTATCACCAAAGACCGATCCGGCACGATCTGGATTGGTACGAATGGCGGCGGTGTACACAGATACGATCCTCAAACACAGCAAATCTCGCGGCTGCACCGACCTGACATGCCTGTATCCCAAAGAAATATCCCGCTTAACGGATATATCAGAGACATGCTGCAGGATCGGGACGGACAGCTCTGGATCGCATCTCACGGTACGGGAGTAGCTGTGTATAATCCGGTCACTAAAAAATCAGCTCTTCTGAACAAACAAACCAGCGGCTTACCCAGCAATATCGTTTTCTCGTTACTGGAAGACAGCAAGGGGAACATTTGGGTGGGTACTTCAGGTGAAGGACTGGCTTTGTACGATCCTGAAAGCCGGACATTCACGACCTATGGAGAAAGAGAGGGACTCGCGAGCGGCATTGTAAATAAGGTTCTTGAAGATGCGCAGGGACGGATATGGCTGAGTACGAATCAGGGAATCAGCACTTTTGATGTGAAGAGCAAGAAGTTCACCAACTATACCACCTACAATGGTATTCAGAACAAAACCTTCGTACTGGGTGCAGGTATCCGCACATCTGACGACATGCTCTATTTTGGAGGTATTGCCGGTTTCAACGATATAGATACGCGTACGCTCCCAACAGGTAAAGGAATTCCACCTATCATTCTGAAAGACCTCAGAATCGGAAACAAGAACATAACGCCGGCAGATTCCAATTTTATTGATGCTGATATTTCAATTGCCAAAAACATATATCTGGACTACAAACAGAACTTTTCAGTAGGCTACACCGCACTCGACTATACCAATCCAAAACAGGTACATTACCGTCACCGACTGGTGGGTATGCAGTCGGAATGGACGGAGTCCGGAGCTGGTAATGTTGCCAGCTATACCAATCTGAGCCCGGGAAAATATGTATTTGAAGTTCAGGCTAGTACAGATGGTATCAACTGGGGACCTCAAACCAAGCAAGTCGGAGTAACGGTCACACCGCCTTTTTACCTTACCATTTATGCCTATATCCTGTACTTTTTGACCCCGTTCGGGATTGTATACTACATGAGACGGCGCGGTATAGAAAAGCTCGAAAGACAGTTTCGTGAGCAGCAGCAACACGCGGAAGCCGAGCAAGCCAAAGAATTGGATCGAATGAAGATCAAGTTTCTTACCAACCTCAGTCACGAGTTCAGAACACCTATATCTCTTATTCTGGCGCCGACGGAGAACCTGCTAAGCAAAACAAAAGCGACAGAATTGCATCCGCCCGTAACAGCCATCAAAAGAAATGCGAAAAGGTTATTGAATCTGGTGGATCAGCTGCTGGATTTCAAGAACATGCAGCAGCAGGAACTGACGCTTGATCTGAATAGAAAAGATATCATTTTATATATCAAAGACACTTGCGATCAATTCAGCGACCTGTCTATCCGGAAAGGTATTCAATTTAAAATAGAGAGTAGTCTGAGTCAGGTTCTGATGGATTTTGACGCAGGCAAACTGGAACGAATTTTATTTAATCTGCTATCAAATGCATTTAAATTTACGCCGAAAGGTGGCGAGGTCAAACTGGCTATAGATCAAGAGATTGACCCTGGTAAAAACAACTGGCTGACTATCGCCGTTTCCGATACAGGAATTGGTATTCCCAAAAACAAACAGGACAAGATATTCGACCGTTTCTTCCAAAATGACACTGATCTGTCTGTCCTTAATCAGGGGAGCGGTATCGGTCTTTCTATTGTTCGCGAGTTTATTCATTTGCACAATGGTACCATCGCAGTTACGAGTGAGCAGGGCAATGGAAGTACGTTTATCGTCAGATTACCGATGATTGCAGCGTCTATACCGGTATCGGTCGAGCGACAGCTCGGACTGGAAAATATCGAATCACGAATCAGTCATGAAAATGTCAGCAACAGACAAGATAAAACCACAGTTGAAGATCCTTCGAATGTGCTGATAATTGAGGACAATGAAGAATTCAGGCATTATCTGAAAGAAAATCTGGCTCCCTTTTACAATGTAATTGAAGCTGGCAATGGTAAGGAAGGCTGGCAAAAAACCCTCAGCCATCATCCTGAACTGATTGTGAGCGATATCGCAATGCCCGAAATGGACGGCATTACATTGAGTCAGAAAATCAAAACGGATAAAAGAACCAAACATATCCCCATTATTTTGCTGACCGCTTCTACCGGTGAACAGCAGCAACTGGCAGGCCTCAATTCCGGTGCAAATGACTATCTCACCAAGCCATTTAACTTTGAGATACTCAATGCCAAAATTAACAATCTCATCTTGCTCAACCGCCTACTGAAAGGTGTGTATTCGCGTCAAATCAAGATTTCTGGACAGGACCCACAAGTACAATCCAGCCAAGAGAAATTGCTGAAAGAGATGTTGTCCTACATAGAGGACAATATCCATAGTGCTCAGCTCAGCGTTGAAAATCTAAGTAAACATGTGGGCATGAGCCGGGGTACGCTTTACAGCAAAGTTTTGGAAATGAGCGGCCAGACACCTATTGAATTTATCCGGTCTATTAAACTTGAAAAAGCCGCAGTATTGCTTGAGAACAGTGATTTGAGTGTATCTCAAATTTCATACATGACAGGTTTTACAGCACCTAACTATTTCGCCAAGTCATTCAAGGCGAAGTTTAATATGCTTCCGACAGAGTACAAGGCAAAGAAAAAAAGGCAGAATTCGGTAGGGAACACGACGACAGTAACCTAGAAACCGAACTCCCTTGCCGCTAAACGTACATATAAACAGTTCTACTAAATATTTGATCCAATGAATCGCAAAATTTTGATCGTTACCGGTGATGGTGGCGAAAGTTACGAGACGCTGTATGCTGTTCACCGTTTTCAGGAAGAGGGTGACATCGCCGTTGTTGCCGCGCCAGGCAAGCGTCGGCTGAATCTGGTGATGCACGATTTCGAACCCGGCTGGGATACATATGTGGAGCGACCGGGCTATTGCATTGATGCCGATGTGACCATTGATGACGTGAACGTAAATGATTATGATGTCATTTTGCTATTGGGTGGCCGCGCTCCCGAGTACTTGCGAAACCATGCTGCATTGTTAGAAATTGTTCGGGAATTTGACCGGCAAGGCAAATGGATATTTGCGATTTGTCACGGAATACAGATTCTGGTAACGGCCGGGCTGGCAAAAGACAGAGAAGTAACTGCTTACGAACACGTACGGTCCGAAATTGAAATGGGTGGGGGTAAGTATTCAACGCAACAAGCTGTCCGCGACGGTAACATCGTTACAGGCCAAACCTGGCAGTCGCATCCGGATTTCTACCGGGAAGTGTTTTCGTGTCTTAACAGTGTAGAATTTGCAGAGTAAAACTATAAGTTTTCTACGGTAGAATTTTTTTGTCGCCGTGGTTCGACCTTGAGAAGTTTAAGGCCCGTTCTGCCAAACGTAAACGGGCCTTAAATTTTGCCGGCCAACTGAAATAAAGTTTTTCAGCTTCCTGATGTATGGGACACGTTCGAAGACTGCGAAAGCTTAAATAGGATTTACCAGAATCAAATACATCTTATCACCCGCCTTAGACTAATTTCAAAATTTTCGTCTACCCTAACACTTCTTTTGTATTTTTATTGAATTAATTGTAATATTTAAAATATTTACAGTATTTGCCGTGTTATTGAGAGGCATGTAGTCTTTCATAAGCAGCTTCACTTTCGCGGCTCCAATTATCAGGACAGCAAATATGGATCGTATGTTCAACAATCACCTGGAGCCAGTAGCTGATCATTTAGTTTGGAGTAGGTTCAAAAACGGAGATGATGAATCTCTTAATGTCCTGCTATCCCGTTACTTCCGTCCTATGCTTCACTATGGAAGTAAGTTCACCAAAGACCGCTTTCTGGTAGAGGACGTCATTCAGGATCTGTTCCTTGACTTTCTGGAGAAAAGAAACCGGCTGGGGGATCCTGTTTCGGTTAAAAATTATCTTCTGAAATGTCTTCGTAACAACCTGATCCGTGCCCTCAAAGCGCAGGGTCAGCAGTCTGACATCGCTACTGATCAGGATCTGATTGTGGAATCTGAAAACATGGAAAAGTTTTTGATCGCACTGGATGAATCTGCTGAGCTTAGTTCAAAAATAAACGGCTACTTCGCCCTGTTAACATCCCGTCAGCAGGAGTGTCTCTTTCTTCGGTTCTACCAGGACCTGTCCAACGATGAAATCGCTCAGATTATGGGCATCAACAAACAGTCTGTATCCAATCTTTTGGCCAGAAGTATCTCGATTCTTAAAGAGAATTGGGTCTTCATTCTGATTTATTTTCAGCACGTGACCTGCTAATTATCAGTCACTTGATTTCTAATTTGAATTTTATTTTGAAAAAGTATCCTGATTTTGAGTATAAAGCCTTTCCATTTTTCTAATCGTATCAGAAAGGCAATAATTCAATTTCATGAATAACTATAACAATTTCAAGTCTTCAGATTTTATCAGCGATCCTGCATTTCGTGCATGGGTTTACGGCCATGCTCATGAAAGCACGATAGACTGGGAATATATTGCATCCCAAAATGCAACGGTGAGCAAAGAAATGAAGGTTGCCAGACTGTTCCTTGAAAACGTCCGCGGACAGACAACATCCGTTTCTGATCAGTATATCCGTAATTTCTCTGAACGCATATTCGAAAAACACAGAAAAACCTTTTCTTCCGGCAGCATAGCCGCACGTCGCTGGTATGAGGTTTCAAGCCGCATTTATTACGTAGCAGCAGCACTAATCGTCGCTTTTGGTATAAGCTGGTTTTACTTTATTGATTCTCATAAGAGGTCTGTAAACACGCCTGTGATATCCTGGGCTACTACTGAGCAAACACTTGCTGAAAAAGTGAACAGCTCCCAAAATCCGATGCTTGTTGTATTGAAAGACGGTAGTAAGGTAACATTACAACCCGGCAGTTCTGTTAGTTACCTTGAAGCATTTGACGGAAAAGAAAGAAACGTTCAACTGGATGGCGAAGCTTTTTTTGATGTTGTTAAAAACCCTGAAAGGCCGTTCCTCGTATATTTTAACAAGTTAACGGTGAGAGTTTTGGGGACAAGTTTCAACATACGTTCATTTGGAAATGAGGACGGAATCAAAGTAACTGTAAAAACAGGCAAGGTGTCAGTCTTTACAAATCAGGACAATCTACCCGTACAAAATGGGTCTGAACAGTCATCTGCAGCAATTATGCTGACAGCCAACCAGGAAGTTTTGTATAAAAAGGCACAGGGCTATTTTGAAAGAAGCGTTGCCACCAGAACACAGATAGTTGATAAGACCTTCTCAGAACAGGATTTCGTATTTAATGAAACTCCTTTGAGTACCATTTTCAGTCAGTTGGATAAGGCTTACGGCATACCCATTATTTTTGACGAACAGCAAATTCATGGATGTACGCTAACAGCATCTCTTGCGGATGAGCCTTTGCTCGAAAAGCTGAATTTGATTTGTAAAACAATGAACGGCTCTTACGAAGTCATTGACGGACACATTGTGATGAACGTCAAAAGCTGCAGAAACTCTATTCAATAAATTTCACTTAAAACAACTTCGTGCAGGATGATAACATAACTACGTCTTAAAACAGACCAGTAGTGATTGCGCCACTACCGGTCTGCCACTCCCCTCGTTTGCCTAAACAATTATGGTTTTCCGTCAGAAAACCGAAGGGAATTGTTTTGCCCAAAATTTTCACCAATTGATACAAAACAAATCAAAAGTATGAATGTAAATCTAGTCTTCCAACGCTTACTATTGCTTTTTATGAAAGTGACGTTGATTCAATTTTTCCTGCTTGTGGTGTTTGCAGATCTTGTCTGTGCCCACGACTCACGGGCACAGGAAATTCTACAACAAAAAGTTACTCTGAGACTAGACAACAGCGAAATCCGCACCGTATTGTCTAAGATTGAAGGGGCCGCCAAAGTCAAGTTTATGTACAGTCCGGAGATGATTCAATCCCGTCGGAAAGTGAATTTGAATGTAACCAATGAGCCGTTAGATCAGGTTCTTAGTCAATTTCTATCTCCTCTTAATCTGACTTATGGAGTTAGCAAACGAACGATTATCCTCAACACCGACCAGACCCGGAATCTGCAGCCTTTGCGCAAATCCGAAGGCAGTGCACCGGTAAAGGTAAATCTCACCGGAAAGGTTACTGATGAAAACGGTAGCGGACTACCAGGCGTAAACATCGTTCTGAAGGGAAGCGTAACAGGGACAACTACCGATACCGAAGGTAAATACAGCCTGGATGTACCGGAAAATTCTGGAAGTCTGGTGTTCAGTTTTCTTGGTTACAAAACCATTGAAAAGGAAATAGGCAACCAATCCATTATTGACGTTCAGATGCAATTTGACGACAAGTCGCTGGAAGAAGTTGTGGTAGTAGGTTTTGGTCTGAAAAATAAAAAAGAGACTGTTTCAGGAGCCATTTCTACTGTCAATGCCGACGAGCTTTCACATGCAAGTACTGTTACGTCTGCTGGTGCTTTGGTTGGTAAAATGCCCGGGGTGACTTTCCGTCAAACATCCGGCATACCGGGAAGTGCACCTACACTTCAGATCCGTAATTACGGTACTCCATTGGTAATTATCGACGGCATCCAGAAAGATTACGGCAGTTTTGCGCAACTTGATTTCAACGACATCGAAAATGTTTCTGTGTTGAAAGATGCGTCCGCCTCCATTTACGGGATGCAGGCTGCCAATGGTGTATTGGTAGTAACAACCAAACAAGGTAGGCGCAACCAAAAACCGATGATCACCATGCAGGGCTACTATGGGCTTCAAAAGCCGTGGGGTTATAACAAACCTGCCGACGCAGCAACGTATATGAAGGCGATCATTCAGGACGAAACCTATAACAACGTTCCGGAATCGGCAAGGACGATCAACCGTGAGGAGT
>DASYHR010001049.1:0-5034 GCA_035998385.1 Dyadobacter sp.
TGAGAAACACGTCCGTTGGGCGTCCCTGGACAGGTGCTACCAACCGGAATATCATTTTGGAAGCATTCCAATGGGGAGGTGTGCAAGTGGATTACAACAAGTTGAAAAACTACAAAAGAGCAGATGGTACGCAGATTCTCTGGAACCGTACGGGATACCAGAATACACCTGCAGCGGAAGCAGCCCGATTTATTGACAACCCGTACTGGTCGGCTTACGAAAGTTACCTTGATGAAAACCGTGACCGTTTCTATGGTAATGTAGGATTGGTATATGACGTAAACAGCTGGTTGAAAGTAAGCGGAAAAGTAAATGCAGATGTATACCAATACCAGTATCAGGATCGTATTGCGGTTTATTCACGTACACAATCTCAATATCAGGAATACAGCAACAACTTTAGCGAATTCAACTACGAGTTACTTGCTTCTGCGAACAAAAGCTGGGGAGATCTGTCTTTGAATGTAAATGCGGGTGGGAACATCATGAGTCAGAAAAGACGTATCAACGACCAGGTAACGCAAGGTGGACTGATTCTTCCACAGTATTACAACTTGAAGAATGCAAGTTCAATTCTGACCAATTCAAACTTCTATCAGAAACAGATTAACTCTGTATTCGGAAGTTTCTCTTTGGGCTATAAAAGTTTACTGTTTGTAGATGGTACTGTTCGTAACGACTGGTCTTCTACCCTGCCTGTTGACAGAAATTCATTCATTTACCCTTCTGTCACAACAAGTTTAATTTTGAGCGAACTGAAGGGTATCAAAGAAATCGGCTGGCTTGATTTCGCCAAAGTACGTTTGGGATGGGCTCAGGTAGGTAATGACACTGACCCCTATCAGCTACAACAGGCCTACGAAGCAACCCAGGCATTTGACGGACTGGCAGGATACAAACTTCCTGAACGCCTGAACAATGGTTTGCTGAAACCTGAAATTACTACCTCATGGGAAACCGGCTTGAACATTCAGGCATTCAAAAACAGAGTAGGACTGGATGTTACTTACTACGATAATGTAAGCCGTAATCAGATCATCAACATCCCTGTATCTTCATCTTTCGGATATGACTCCAAAGTAATTAATGCGGGTAAGATTAATAACAAAGGTATTGAAATCACGCTGTCAGGTACACCAATTCGCAGCAACGGATTTGAATGGAATAGTACACTGAACTGGTCCCGCAACCAGAATAAGGTGATCAGACTGGCAGAAGGTGTGAATACTTTCCAACTATCTAACAGCCTTGTCACACTAGTTGCTCGTGAAGGCGAGCAATACGGTCAGCTTTTAGGTTATGACTTTGTTTATGCTGCTGATGGCCAGAAGGTGATCAAAGCAGACGGAACGTATGAAAGAGCACAACAGCTGACTTCAATGGGAAGCGTATTACCGAAGTATCTGTTCGGCTTCCAGAACAGTTTCACGTATAAAAACTTCAATCTGGGTTTCCTGATCGACGGACGTGTGGGTGGAAAATTCTTTTCTCAAACCTACAAAGTGGCGATGTACGCCGGTATTCTTGACAAAACAGCTGCCAATGACATCCGCGAAACGGGTGTTGTACTTGATGGTGTAAAAGGAACGGTAACTTACAGTGGTGATGGTTCTTACGCAGTTACAAATACATCTCAAAACGACACCCGCATCACAGCTCAGGCATGGGCTCGTAATGAGTATAATGGCCCTACCCCACTGACAGTTTTCGATGCATCTTTTGTGAAGCTTAGGGAAATTACATTTGGATACAACCTGCCGCTGAAAAGCCAACTGATCAAGCAGGTTTACTTCGGATTGTACGGACGTAACCTTGCAAACCTCTACGCCGCCAGCAAGTACATCGATCCTGAAATGACAAGTAGCGGAGGCAATATCCAGGGTATTGAAGGTGGTAACATCCCGGTTCCTGCCACTTACGGACTAAATGTGAATGTGAAATTTTAATCAGGATTGAATCCTATATCCCGATTTCATACAGACCAATTCAAATGATGAATAAGAACATTAAATCATATACCATACAGTCGCTTGCTATTGCAGCTATGGCGTTTCTGTATGCATGCAGCGACAGCCGTTTCGAGGAGATCAATAGCGACCCGAACAGGCCTGGCAATGCAACGACTACAACAATTCTGGTTGCAGCTGAAAAGCAGTTGATGGACAACCTGCGTAACGAGAATATATCACTCAGAGGATCGCAGCTTTTTGCGCAGTATTACAGCCAGAACATTTACAGTGACCAGTCGAGATATGACATACCACGGTCTACTTCGGATACTTATTGGAATACTACCTATAAGACACTGAATAACCTGAACGATATTATTATCAAAAATACAGATCCTGCAACCAAAGAGATAGCCACTGCAGGAACAGCCGGAGCCAATCAGAACCAGATTGCGATTGCCAGGATTTTAAAGGCTTATGCTTTTCAGGGTTTGACTGACGTATTTGGTAATATTCCATATCAGTCTTACGGTAACAAGGATCCGGAATTTGAGGCTTTGCAGCAAAGCCCGGAGAATCTGAGCCCGGTGTATGCAAGTCAGCAAAAGATCTATACTGATATTTTGAATGAGCTGAAAGCAGCCGGAGATACGCTAATCAAATACAAGACGCTGAATACATTTGGCAGTTATGATGTGATCTATAAAGGAAGCAATGAGAAATGGGCAAAATTTGCTAATTCCCTTCGCCTTCGCGTAGCTACCAGAGTTCGTAAACAACTTCCGGAGCAGTCAGAAGCACACTTTGCCGATGCGCTACAAAAAGGGGTATTTACTTCAAATGCGGATAATGCTGTTTTCAAATACCTGACTCAGGCTCCTAATGAAGCTCCGTTGTTCAGGGCTACTGTGACTGCAAACCGTAAGGACTTTGCTATATCGCATGTCTTAATCGGTGTTTTGAAAGGCGAAACCGGTCCGGTAAAAGTAGAAGATCCTCGTTTGCCTATTTATGCTTCGAAAAATGCAGCGGGCAATTACGTCGGTCAGCCGTATGGCTTGCCAGTTGCTGCAGCTGGATTGCTTACTACCAATGATGTGAGTTTGCCGGGTGCAGTTGTGAACGCAGCCAACTTCGGTGAAGTGCTACAGGAATACTCAGAGGTCGCTTTCCTTATCTCAGAATACAAAAACTGGGATCAGCAGACTTATGTAAGCGGTGTTACTGCATCATTGGAAAAATGGGGAGTTCCTCAGGCGCAGATCACGACTTATCTGGCAGCATTGCCAGCGGCGTCCAAAGAGAATGTAATTGCTCAAAAATACCTTGCGCTTTTCACGCAGGGTGATGAGGCATGGAGTGAGGTCCGCAGAACCGGTGGACCTTCATTTTTGGTAAAGCCAGGTGACGTAGTATGGAAAAGAGTTGCAGACGGAGTGACTACCGAGTATAAATTCCAGCCTCTTTTTGGAAGCAGTATTCCTCATCGCCTGTATTATCCTACCAAGGAGCAGAGTGTGAATCTTGCTAATTACCAGAAAGCGGTAAGCGCCCAGGGCAACGACGATATTACAACCCCGCTTTGGTGGAATAAGTAAAATAATTTAAGTTAAAAGAGCCGATCGGAAGCCAGCATTTTACCAGCTTCCGATCGGCTTTTTTGTTCATTTTTTATTCTTCCGAATCTATATAGGAGCCTTCCTCTGTTTTGACAGAACCCGCCACGGCATTATGGATGAACTTCATTTCTTCCTCCGTGAGGTCCCGCCACTTGCCTACGGGTATATTGTTCAGTGTCACATTCATGATCCTGACCCGCTTTAACTTATTTACCGAATAACCCAGGTATTCACACATTCGTCGGATCTGCCTGTTGAGTCCCTGTGTAAGGATGATCGTGAATACATGGCTACCGTCCTTCCTGACAAAACACTTCTTTGTGATTGTATCTAAAATAGGTACTCCGGTACTCATTTTTTCGATAAAATCCGGCGTGATCATCTTGTCAACAGTCACAACATATTCCTTTTCATGGTTATTACCTGCCCGAAGAATTTTGTTCACGATATCCCCGTCACTGGTCAGAAATATCAATCCTTCAGAGGGTTTGTCCAGGCGACCAATTGGAAAGATCCTTTCTTTGTGGCCGATAAAATCAACAATATTTCCTTTTATCTGTCTCTCTGTGGTGCAGATGATTCCTACTGGTTTGTTAAATGCAATGTATACGGGTGCATTTTTCTCTTTCAAAGGTTTACCATTTACCCGGACATCATCTGCATCCGAGGCCTTGTCCCCAAGTACGGCTGTTCTGCCATTCAGCGTAACTTTCCCCTGCTCTACAAGTTTGTCTGCCTCACGTCGCGAACAATAGCCTGTTTCGCTTATAAACTTATTGATCCGGATCATTCAATTTAAATTTAAGCATACCCGTAATTCTGATTTCCAACGATTCGATCAAAACCACATCCAATTTATTCGCCAAAGTTCCTGCCAAAAATCAGTATATACAATTCTGTATCACATTTAGGATCGGTTAAATTAAAAAAATACCAGCTCACGTATAGAGATTGTTGCAGGTACCGGCTTTGTGTGAGTAAGAAAAACAAATCAATTCTATATGAAAAATCGTTATTCCTTACTTACACTTTTACTTTTATTGTGCCTATTTACCCTACATGCACAACCCGCCAGGCGGTATGTTGAAGTGGTTGTAACTGCTGACCACGAAGACTGGACGTACAAAACGGGAGAAAAAGCACAGTTCACAATCTCAGTGATGCGCAATGGACAAGTGGTGAAAAACGTACCTGTCCGATATGAAATAGGGCTGGAAAAGCTTGAACCAACGGTAAAACAAACAAAAACTGCTTCCGAAGGAAAACTGACCGTTGATGGCGGCACATTAAAAACTCCTGGTTTCATCCGTTGCATAGCTTACGCCAATGTTGACGGAGCTGAATACCGCGGCCTGGCGACGGCTGGTTTCGATCCGCTGAAGATTCAGCCCACAGTAAATAATCCTGCTGATTTCGACGCATTCTGGGAGGCCGCAAAAAAAGAACTGGCCGCTGTTCCCATAGAT
>DASYHR010001053.1:0-5548 GCA_035998385.1 Dyadobacter sp.
CCGTTTTAAGTAAAGATACCCCAGGTTTTATTGCCAATCGACTAGGTATTTATGCGTTGATACAAACCATACGTACCGCTGAGGAAATGGGACTTAGCGTGGATCAGATCGATAAGTTGACAGGTCCGGTTATAGGAAGACCTAAATCCGGAACGTATCGTTTATCAGACGTGGTAGGGCTGGATACAACCGTACACGTTGCTAATAATCTGTATGCTGCCGGAGAAAAAACGGATGAATCGCGTGATGCATTTATTATTCCGGGAGTGGTACAAAAGCTATATGACAACAAATGGCTGGGAGATAAAACCGGCCAGGGATTCTATAAAAAGATTAAAGACGAAAAAGGGAAATCGGTCATCCTCGCACTCGACTTTGCCACCATGGAATACAAGCCTTCCGGAAAAGTAAAGTTCGATACGTTGGAAGCTACGAAGTCGATCAGTGAAGTACCAAAGCGCTTTTCAGTGCTGCTGGCAGGGAAGGATCAAGCAGGAGAATTTTATAGAAAAACATTCTCAGACATTTTTAAATACGCGTCATTCAGAATACCTGAAATATCAGACGAAATTTTCAGAATTGACCAGGCTATATCGGCAGGATTTGGCTGGCAACTTGGTTTGTTTGAAACCTGGGATGCCATTGGCGTGAAAAACATGCTGGGTATCATGGAAGAGCTGGATATGAAACCAGCGGCATGGGTGTATGATATGGTTGAGGCTGGTCATGATTCTTTCTATAAAGTAGAGAAGGCAAAACGGCACTATTATGATGTAGCATCCCAATCCTATAAGCAAATTCCGGGTCAGGAAGGATTTATATTGTTGAATAACCTGTCTGATCAGATTGTCTGGAAAAATGCAGGCGTCAACTTGTATGATCTGGGAGATGGTATTCTGAATCTTGAATTCAAATCCAAAATGAATACGATGGGTTCTGAGGTGATTGAAGGTATTCAAAAAGGGATCAGTTTGGCTGAAAAAGATTTCCGTGGACTGGTCATCGGCAATGAGTCGACCGAGGCATTTTCTGCAGGTGCCAATCTGGCAATGCTCTTTATGTTCGCGATTGAGCAGGAATTCGACGAAATTAACATGGTGATTGCTCAATTCCAGCAAACCATGATGCGGGCGCGTTATTCATCTATTCCGGTTGTTACCGCTCCACATACTTTAGCCTTGGGAGGAGGCTGCGAATTGAATTTACATGCAGACAAAGTAGTGGCACATGCGGAAACGTATATGGGATTGGTTGAATTTGGTGTAGGAATTATTCCTGCCGGTGGCGGTACCAAAGAAATGGCATTGCGTTGTTCTGACATGTATCAGGCTGGGGATACAGAATTGAATATTCTCCAGACTGCCTTTATGAATATAGCTCAGGCCAAGGTTTCAACATCTGCGCATGACGCCAAAGCGATGAACTATCTGCAAGACAAAGATCAGATTGTGCTCAACCGCTCTCGGTTGATTGCGGAAGCCAAACAAGCCGCTATTGATCTGGCGGAAAATGGATATACGCAGCCCAAGCAGCGCAACGATATCAAAGTACAGGGAAAAGCCGGGATGGCACTCTTTATGGCAGGAATATCTCAGATGCGTCTTGCCAATTATATCTCCGATCATGACGCGAAGATCGCCAACAAACTGGCTTATGTGATCAATGGTGGAGATTTGAGTTATGCGCAGCCGGTTACAGAGCAATATCTGCTGGATCTGGAAAGAGAAGCATTCCTGTCGCTCTGCGGAGAAAAGAAAACCCTGGAAAGAATGCAGGGATTACTTAGCGGTGGAAAGCCGCCAAGAAACTAACATCAATGTATCATTGTATGGCCTGGTAGATTCGTTTACCAGGCTTTTTTTATTCCTGGTGCCATTCAATGAGTTCTACCAAAGACATATCAAGCGCTTTGGCAATAGCAAATGCCCTTTCCAGTGTGAGTGCAGTTTCCCCCGTTTCAATCTTGCTATATCCTGCCTGTCCCAAACCAATCCGATGGGCAATATACTCCTGCTTATAACCTTTTGATAATCTTACTTTTCTGATCTTTTTGCCAAAGTGAGCAGATTTTAATTCCTTCATAGTGTGCTGTTTTGTCGTGTAATCGTGATGTATTCCACATCCGATTAGACTATCCTGCCAATACGCGGTCACGTTTTACTTTAAATGAATACATTGCATCACACTACATCTACATGCTAAAATGGAGCTTACAAAGTATTTTGATCGCTTTCAGCGATTGCATCGGCTGATATGCAAAAAAGCAACTGGCTCTCCGGCAGAGCTGGCTGAAAAACTAGCTTTATCGGAAAGGGCAGTTTTTGAATACATACGTATAATGCGGGAGCTTGGAGGGCCTATTGCTTTTTGTCCTGTAAGGCGGAGCTATTATTATGAGAGGGAGGTTCAGTTCCATTTCGGTTTTCGTGAGCTGAATGAAAAGGAGGTAAAGGAGATTGATGGTGGCAGCATTGATATAATAGCAGAGCCTTTTACAGAATTCTCTAGACTGCATTAATAGTTCAGTGGAAATCTTTACGTTTATTCCTCGCGTTAAAACGATGATGGTTGTCAATCTTTTATGCGAGGCAATATTGCATAGATTAACATGAATAAATGAAAAAAACCTTACTCCTTTACCCAGCTAATATTCAAAGCCATGTGATTCCGGCGATGAACCTGGCGAGCCACCTGAAAAACGAGTACGAAATTTATGTGCTTGTAATGGAAGAGAAATTAGCGGATATCGTACGCAGCTATAATTTCCACCCCATTATAATCAGTCCTTTTAAAGTAGGTATTGGTCATGAAGCGGGCTACCTTAAAGAAAAGGGGCAGAAATATTCACCCAGGAACATCATTTGGTCAATGCTCACTAATGAATTGTATAAGGGTAAGGTAGCAGAAATGAGTGCAGTACTGAATAATCTATCACCTTCGGGAGTTATTGTTGATATTTTTAACAGTACCGAGCTATTTGTTTTGAGAACAGTATTTCCTCAAACCAAGCTTATCTGTTTTAATCCCATGCTCTCAACATATAAAATAGATGGGATTCCGACAGTTTCTGAAAGATCGTGGGCAACTGCCAAAACCAAGGATTATAAAATACATCAGAAGGGACAGATTTTTCAGCAATGGACGACATGGATAGGCTCGCTATTTAGGTTTGTATACACTAAGCAGCTAAACAGACTTTTACAGTGTTCTAAATTGGGCGAGAAGAACAGGATAGTCGAAAACGCAACGTATACGATTCTGTTTAATAATATCCCGGAGATATTGCTTGCTCCGCTCGAACTTGAACTATCGCCAAAAGTCAGATTATCGTCTCAATATTATCTGGGACTTTGTTTAAATAAAGATCGTGTTGATCTGGGAATTGATGAAGGTTTTCAGGAATGGTTTAAGAGTTTTCTACACAAAAAGAACGAATATGTTAAAATAATTTATTGCAGCTTCGGTACATTTTATGAAGAATCGAATCTCAGCGTTGTTCAATTTCTGAACAATTTACTTAAGGCGATCGAACAACTTACTATTCCTGTTGAGTTTATATTTTCCATTAAAAGCCATATTAAACAAACGTTACTTTATAAGCGGCAGGTAGCACCTAATGTTCACTTTTTTACAAAAGTGCCCCAGCTTCAAGTTTTAGAAAACGCTGACTTGCATATTACACACGGAGGTTTGGGGTCTGTCAAAGAGAGTATTTACTATGAAGTTCCGATGCTTGTATTCCCCTTAGACCTTGTCTATGACCAAAATGGCAATGGTCTTAAAGTGGAACATCATGGTTTGGGGCTACGGGGGGTATTTAACCAAGACAAGCCGGAATTGATCGCCACGAAAATTACTAGACTTTTGGAAGACAAGAGTTTTAAGCAAAACATTGAAAAATTTAACAAAGAAGTACAAAGCAAATATCCCGGAAATTTTGTAGGGCACACTATCAATAAACTTATCAACGAACATGAACCCATTTGAGCGCAACGCCAGTGAGGCATTAGCTGAATTGATTAAGTTAGCTGATGTAAAAATTACAAAGAGAACCCTGATAAAAGCACTTTTAAGGCATCCGCATTTTCCTAGCCTGGCTTCTTTAAAAGATGTACTTACTGATTGTAAAATTAAGGCAATTGCTGCACGGGGCTCTATAGAAAAACTGTCTGGGCTACCATTACCTGCATTGGCTTTTTTAAAAATTAATGGTGGTTTTTTTGCTCCTATTCGTAAGGTTACTGATACGCATGTTGAATGGTATCATACACAAAAAGGATGGCAAAACGACACCTTATATGAATTTGAACAAAAATGGAACGGAGCAATTTTGCTTATCGAGCCGACTGCTGATTCCAATGAAAAAAATTACAACAGTAAACGGATACAAGAATTACTGACCCATTCACTTTTTCCTGTTATTGCTATAGGAACTTTGGGATTTATAGGTCTTCTGTTTTGGAATCGGCATTCCCTGTATTCAAGTGGGGAGAACTGGCTTATAGGTTTGCTTGTGCTGATAAAACTTAGTGGTGCCGGATTATCTGGATTACTGTTGTGGCAGAGTATACATTATACGGAACCTGTTCTAAGGAAAAGTAGCAGTTTAATTATTGAGAAAGGGAAAAATACCAACTTGTTGAATTCAAAAGGAGGCTATCTTTTTAATTGGTTGAGCTGGGCTGAAATAGGAATTATCTATTTCGTTGGCAGTATCTTAGGGATATGTATCGCGGCGATTTTTAACGAGAAAATCATAGGTCAGTTATTTGTACTAAACATGATATCGCTGGCATTTACTTTTTACCTGGTTTATTATCAAGCCATAAGAGCAAAAAAATGGTGTCTGGCCTGCTGCATCGTACTGGTATTATTTTGGCTTGAATCTGTGGTGTGTTATTATTTTTTAGAGAATTTTAACTTTTCAGGCCAACCGGGATATTCACTTTTGGTTTCTTACCTGTTCACTATCGCCATATATGCTGTTATCAAACCTGTCATGATCTCGCAAAAACAATGGCATGAAGTAATTCAGGAAATGAAACGAATGAAGTTCAACCCTGAATATGTTGGAAGTATCTTTTCAAATAATACTCAATTGCCCCCAGTTTTTGAAAATATGAAAGTAATTGGGGTTGGAGATCCAAATGCGAAATCTACGGTCACATTGATTTATAGCCCGGTAAGTAAAGAATCAGCTGACGCGCACAATGGATTACAGGAATTATTCCGGACAGAAAACGATGTTTACTGGCAGATCATTTTTCTACCCACCTGCGAGCAAGACATTCAGATCATGCATGCTATTTTTAATTGTCCGGAAGAGACAGCACTTAGAAGTATGGATCAATGGTTTGCAGATATTGATCAGCCTGTTGAGAAATGGAAAGACGGTCTAAATAGGCAGCTAGGGTTGTCTGACGATGAAATTAAGTCACAGATAGCGTTACATGCCAATTGGTGTAATCTGGCCAAAATAGCAACAATCCCAGGAGTTTTTATAGATGGTGTACCAATTCCGGCGGTTTATCAGACTTATGATATATCA
>DASYHR010001060.1:0-1667 GCA_035998385.1 Dyadobacter sp.
CTGCAAGTACAAGATCCAGCCGATCTTTCCGGTTACGGTATTCGTCAAGATTGTCCGCGACGTTCTCCAGGTAAGCCACAACCTCGTATTTGTATGTAGACTCCTCTATACTTGTTTCAACGCCTCGTTTATAGAAAAGGGCAAGCATTAGAAAAATCACAACCATTGTAAGAATACCGAATATAATGTAAACCGGATGGTAGAATGACAGAAGAATGGCAGCAAAAGAAATCTGAACTGTAGATGCCACCACATCCACCAGCAATTTTGTCAACCCTTTTTGGATGGTGATCACATCAAAAAAGCGGTTAACCAGCTCAGGAGGATACTCACCCGATAATTCTTCCTTTTTAATTCGGGGGAAACGATAGGCAAATTCAACGGTTGCACGGGCAAAAATTTTCTGCTCAACCAGTTCGACCAGAGTAAGCTGACCGATCAATAGCAAACCGCCTACCGCGATACCAAGCAGTACAATACCTATCAATATATACGTAGAGCTATATAAAACTCCGTTTGAAAGGAAATTAAAAACGGCTGTTGTTCCCAGAGGCAGGGTTAATCCGAGCAAACCAATGAGAATGGCGTAGACAAATATATAATTGATGGTGGTCCTTTCCACATATAACATGCCCATCAGTCTTTCCCAGGGGGTAGGGGCCTCGGCAGGGTATTCTTTCTTCATTAACCGATTTGTTAAACTAAATACAACCTAAAGTGTCCTGTTTTAATTTTCATTTTGAGGCGTGGTCGTGTTGATTTTCCAGCGTTTCATGATAATCTTACCTGAAAATCTTTTGAGATGATACTGTTCCGGTTCACCGATCAGGAATCCAAATGCTTTCATGGAAGGGACTGCATCGAAAACTACTTTCAGCACAGCAATCATGGGTATAGCGAGTATAAGTCCGGAAAGGCCGAAAAGCATACCTCCCAAAAGCAAACCTACCAACGCCATAAGCGGATTGATGCTCACTTTCCCCCCCACAATATTGGGCGTCAGGAAATTACCTTCCAGAAACTGAACCACCTGAAACCAACCAATCACACCAACTGCATACCAGGCGCTGTCTTTCGTAGCCAGCGCAAATACGGCTGGAAGTATAGAGCCAATGGCAATACCGATGTAGGGTAGCAACATAAGTAGCGATGCCAGTATGCCAAAAAACCAGGCATACGGAATTCCCAAAACGAGTAATCCTACCGTATTCAAAATTGCGACGATACCCATCACAGTAACAAGACCTACCAAATAACTTTGTACTACATCATAGATTCTGTCAAGTACATCGCTGACAATATCTTTAGGCGTGGATGTAAAGGCATGAAAGAAAAACTCTCTGAAAAAGTCGCGGTAGTACAAAAGAAAGAAGGTAAAAAGCGGAACGATGACAACGCCTGCCAGTATACTTCCTACAGAACCGAATGCCGCGCCAACGATAACCCCTGCATTGGAGACCGCCCTGTTTGTAAATGTGGTGATTTGCTGGGTAATCTGACCTTCTTCAATTCCGAATCGTGCGGTCACCCACTTCTGTATTGTTTCAAGAATGTGCATGAAACGCGACTGCCATTCGCTACCGCTTGATCCAATAATCAGTACCTGGTGTACAATAAACCAGATAAGAGTACCGATCAAAATGATGGCAATAATTACGGATAGGAGT
>DASYHR010001092.1:0-9852 GCA_035998385.1 Dyadobacter sp.
CAATCCTCCAATTTAGTAAAAAAACTGCTTAGTAAAGGTTAGAGAAAGGAAACACCAACATCGGGGTATTTCACTTTACCTTTAGTACGGTCGAGTTGTTTCAGTACCCGTAGCGGATCACCCATCGGCTCATCAGCCAGATCAAACGTTCCATAGTGCATCGGAATCATGTATTTCGCTCCGGTATCCTGAAAGGCGCGGAAGGCGTCGGCTGGGGAGGTGTGACTTTGCGCCATGATGAATTCAGGCTTGTAAGCACCGATGCCCACCAGACAATAATCAATATCAGGGAAAATCTGACCGGCAGTTTTAAAGTGGCTGCCGTATCCGGAGTCACCGCAGAAATAGATGGTCAAACCGGTACATTGAATTACAAATCCGCCCCAGAGCCGGTGGTTGGTATCACCGAACAACCGGCGTCCCCAATGGCGTGATGGCATATAGGTGATTTTTAATCCGGGTGCTGTTTTGTATTGCTGATACCATCCGGCTGTCTGAATCTGAGTACTTTTCGTAAACGATTGAAGCAGCGACTCCATATTAAGGCCTGTTAGCCAAACGGCATCAGGATTATTGGCAGCCAGAAATTTGATGGTTTTTTCGTCACAGTGGTCACGGTGATCGTGCGAGATCAGAATATAATCAAGATTACGGAAGTTTTCCGGTGCTGCCGGTAGCGGACTTAGTCTTTTGAGAAAACGGCTGTCAAAAAATAGGGGATCAATCAGCATTGTGATCCCGTTCAATCTGATAAAAAAAGAAGCATGGCCGAGCCACACACAGACGTCCTTGTTATGGGAAAGAAAGTCGCACTGCTCGGGCACATTGAGTTTCCACTTGTCATTTTGTTTTTCGAGCTTCTGTGGATTTCGTTGCAGCTGCCATTTGAAAAGGAGACTCAGCGAACCGTTAAAGAGAAACTCCTGGTTCTGGAATCTCCCTTTTTCGTCAACTGGTGTGCCTTCCCAGGCAAAGGGAAGGCTTATATAGGGTAAGTCAGGGTTTGATTTAAAAGGCATTGGCGGCTTAGGGAATAAGTTGAAATGGGTTGTCGCAATCGATGTTTTCAAAAGCAACGCTAACTTCCTTAAAGCTCGTGAAAATTATCAAATCATAAAAATCCGGGACGATTTCGCGACGAAATCCTCCCGGAAAAACTGTGTTGAATTGTTAGTTTGAAGCAGGAGCGTATTTGACAATATCAATGGCGATACCATTCGGGTCGGATATGGCGAAATGCCTGTCTCCCCAGGGTTCATCACGTAATTCTATTTTGATTGTAATCCCTTTGCTTTTCAAATCCTCATATATTTTGTCAACGTCATCCACTTCAATGGTCAGATACATGCCTTGTCCTGCAAAAGGCGCGTGAAAAAGAGGCTGCTGAGAAACGTGCTCCGGTAACAGAAAACTAATCTCAGCGCTTTTGTCCGGCGTGTGCAGCAGCAGATAAAAGTCGTTTTCAAAGGTAATACCAAACTGAAGGACCGAGGTGTAGAATGCCTTCGTCTCAGCAAGTTTTGTGGTTACGATTCCAGCGTTTAGTTTCATATTGCTATGGGTTTTATCGGGAGTTTGCGCATGACTTTGAATTGCTAAGCTTCCCATTAGAAAAAAATGAAGCAAGTATTTCATGTTACAATTCTTTTGGTTGATTACCGTGCAAAGTTGAAAAGAATGAGCATCCTGTGATTGTAAAAATCGGACAAAATTGCCCTGATGCAGTTTAAACCACCGAAGGAGTCAGGCCTGAGAAATGTTTGAACTCCTTGATGAAGTGCGCCTGATCATAATATACATCCTCTGTAAAAGTCTTCCTGTCCTTTCCCGTCGACGCAGTCACTTTATCAGCCAGCACATTTTGAAAGCGGATGATTTTACTGAAAGTTTTCGGAGAATCGCCGATGTACCGGTCAAAAAACCTGCGTAGTTGACGGGGGCTCAGTCCTGTGTTCAAACCGGTTTCAATATTTACATCTCCTTTATTGACCAGAATTTTTTCCATTGCCGTATAAAAACGGTGATCCTGTTTGAAAGCGGAATTTGAAATAATTTTGGAGAAATAAACGTCCAGTAATTGACAGATTTCGGACGTTGGCATCCCAGGCGAAAAGTGGCTTTCTAAATAATTCGATACCTGCGGTGCAACATCAGCCAGATTTTCGAAACGGTCGGTGAGACGGGCTGCGTCGGTTCTGAAAAGTTGTGGGAATGCGCCGGGAAAAAAGCGGATTCCCACGTAATCAAAGGTGTTGCCTATACTGAACTCGGTATACTTATTACATAGCCCCATTACAAAATTTTCGGTCGGATTATTTAACTCGAAGAAAATGTCAATACATCCATCTGCAACGATTCTGTATTGAAAATTAGCGACCAACGGACTCGGAGTTTGCAGTCGCCAGTAACAATAGATATGCCGGCTGGCGGGTTCGCAGGGCATTATTTCCTGGTAATGAACCTGTCCCGCAGGCAGGAGCAATGGTTGTAATGGCCGGTACAACTTCCGAAGATCTATTTCCTGACTCACGGCGGATTGGTTTATGACTCGACGTTCATCAACTTCTGAAATGTATCCACATATTGCCCAACATGTATTCCATCCATAAGTGCATGGTGCACGTGTATAGAAACCGGCATTGTTCGAATCTCTCCCTCGGTTGTCATCTTTCCAAATGAAATTTTCGGAACACTGTCCGGAAATGCAAAATTCCGCGCATGTGACATCGACGTAAATTTAAGCCATGGCAGTGACGAGTAGTGTATTATATCGTCGGCGATGTGATCCGGGAAAATGGACGGAGCTTGCCGGATTCTTTCAATTTCCTGATTGCAATCATCCTTAAAAACGGCGAAGTCGGGATTGAAAGGCATATAGCTAAATGCAAAAGTGCCATTATCGCGGTTAATGGTTGCAGACGCCGACACCACATCATGTACAACGATTTGCTTTTCAGTATTGATACGGTAACGAAACGGCTCAATCATATTGACCGCTGTCAGCGATTTATGCAGGTAATGCAGGAAGAATGAGTGGTTATTTTGTTTGGCTTGCCGGTAGGCGATCGTACAATCAATTTCAACACACACGCCGAAAAACGGCTCATCAAACTGGCTGAAAAAATTGAAATGTTCTTTACGCGGCCAGTTATCTAAATCAAGTAATTTCATAGGTCAGTTAATATATTCCAATACTTCTCGAATGCTGGTTAGCTGGCGGAAGTTGTCATGTGTGATATGTACTTCCACCTTTTCGTGCTCCCAGGTGGTATGAAAAGGAACATGAAATCCATGCCCGCCGATATTGAGAACAGGCAGAATGTCGGATTTGAGCGAGTTTCCGATCATAAGGAATTGCTCAGGTTGTATGTCCAGATGTTTGACCAGTTTGCGGTATTCCGGCTCCTGTTTTTCCGAAACGATTTCGATGTGGTGGAAATATTTCGCCAGGCCGGATTTGTTCAGTTTCCTTTCCTGATCCAGTAAGTCGCCTTTTGTTGCCATCACGAGCCGGTACTTCCCAAACAACGCTTCGAGTACATCTTGCACACCGTCAATCAGTTCGATATCCTTATTCAGCATCTCCTTGCCAAGTGCAAGTATCCGTTCAATCGTGTCTACACCAATACGCCGGTCGGTGATGGTGATAGCCGCTTCGATCATTGAAAGGATGTAGCCTTTCACGCCATATCCGTAATGTTTCAGGTTGCTGATCTGAGCTGTAAATAATTCCCGCGAAACGCTGTGATGGGGAAGGAAATCTTCCAGCATATCACAAAATGCATTTTCAGTTTCGAGGAAAAATGGCTCGTTTACCCAAAGTGTATCGTCTGCATCAAAAGCTATGATCTGGATATCGGTCATTGTAAAACAAAATAAGTTTGAATTCAGGTGCTTGAAAACCGGAATTCAAACTTACAAAAAAACGGATTGGAAGGGACATTGGGGTACCACATACTGGTACCTTTGATAGATCCGGAGTTGATTTTTTACTACTTCAATTTTACCGGTTTTGCGGTATCATCTGTCATGTCGTAGGGAAGCTGCCAAACATTTCCGGAGCTGTCACCAAAATACAGGAGCGACTCACTCATTTTATCAGGATTTCCATCTGCCCAGAAGAAGTAGAACGGGTCTTTCCCATTTACTACTTTTCGGACGTAATTGTGATTCCGCGGGCTGTTACTCGTTAGTTGTTTGGTTTTTTTCCATGTTTTACCCTTGTCTAGGCTTTTCCACATCACTATTTCTCCTCCGCCTCCCCACTTCTGCGGGCTGTTTTCAGTTGGTGCCACCACAATCCATTCCTTTCCTTTCACAAACAAACTTCCGGTATCGTAGTTGTGATCGGACGTAGTGATTTTATGATCTTCCCATTCTTTTCCATTGTAATATAGTATCGACCAATCCTTGAGCCCGTTAGCAGGACCTGGCTGGTGTCCTGTGCCTGACACATGCAGAGCGATCGGATTTCCATTTTCATCAAAGTTGATGTCTTTGATATACACATTTTTCTTTTTGCTGTAGTACTCTCTAAGCAGGGCAGGGGTATTTATATCCGACACCGGTACAGGAATTTCCTTCCCATCGACAGTCGTCCAGGTCTGTCCGAAATCAGTTGTTTGCAAATAGTAGATATTTGTCCGCTGGTCTACGTCTCCGTTGGGATGCCAGTTAAAAAAGAAAGCTACTTTATTTCCATGCTGCCCGCTTATCTGGTAGTGCCCGCTATTTTTATCTTCGGGTCGTTTGATACCCGCCAGCTTTTTGTCCTCTGACCAGGCGACACCATCTTTACTTGTTTCAAAATACAACTCTCTGGTGCCGGTATATTTAGTGAAAAGATGCAGAAAACCTTTTCCTGATATATACTTGGGTTGAGGATATGTCATTTCCTCTTCTGTAATCTGCTCAAAACCTTCAGTGCTGTAGGGAATTTTGCTGCGGTATTTGTAGCCCGGCCTTGTTTTTCCACGGCCGCTCACAAAAACCCAAAGGTATCCGTCATCGTCCATGGCAAGACTAGGGTTGTCGTGGGGATCGTTGACCCCTTTTTTATCATAAACAACAACCGGCCTGGTTACAGTATTGGTGGCATGGTCGAAGCTTCCTATCATACATAGTAAGTAGCGGTCGTTTACTCCGGTCGTGCCACCGTAGACAAAGAAGGTTTTGTTTACCTTGGGCGCATATACTGAAAGGGGGATGTGTTTGGCCGTGTAGGTTCCCAACCCGCCGGAATATTTATCGCCGAATTCTGAAAACTGTCCCAGCGTGAACCAGATTCCTTTGTAACCGTCAATCTTCCGAACCTGCGGATTGTCAGTTTGTGACTGCACCATTGCAGGAAAAATGCAACCCGATAACAGGGTGATAAGCAGGCAGAATAAGCTATGCGGACTGAATCGCTTTCCGGAGGAAGGCATATTGTATTTTTTCATAAATATCATGTTGAAAATAATTGGCCTAGTTGTAACCCTGATTCTGTCCAAGTCCCGGAGTAGCATCAATCGCCGTTTGAGGGATCGGAAACAAGGCATGATGGGGCTGAATTGTTCTTTTTGTCAGGTAGAAAAAGGCAGGTTCGTCCATACTATAGGTTTTGGTTCGGTCATACCAAAGTCCCAATCTGTTCAGTGTAAGTCGCCTTGGTTCTTCAATGATCAATTCTCGTGCGCGTTCGTCGAGGATATAATCAATGTTTACCTGAGCTGGAGTAATAGGTTTGGCTTTTGCCCTGCTTCTGAGTTTGTTTATATCTGCAGCTGCAGAAGCAAGGTCGGCCTTCATCAGGTAAGCTTCGGCGCGGATCAGATAAGTTTCAGCAAGTCGGTATACGATAAATTTGTAATCCGGCGTGGAACTGCTGGTCAGACTTTCAATAACACCTTCGCCCTTACGCACCATTGGGTAAATAAACTGAATGGTATCGATCAACCCGGGTGCTTTGAAATCAATTTTCTGACCGTAAAGTGCATTCGATTTGTTATTATAATACCAGTCTCGTTTGATATTCCATGGGGAGTTTCGCATATCATTTTTATTATCTCCGGCCCAGATATCATAATTGAAATAGTTGGTCGTGCGTACATATCCCACCGGGCGGCCACCCAACGAGTCTGCCAGGGTCATGCCTTGTTTTCCATTAGGGGCGATCAGGTTTCCATAGTAAGGACCCCAGCTTCGGGATAAACTCGGACCTGCTGCACCTCCCGGTACGCGGTTGGCAGTTTGGATCACCCAGATACTTTCCATATTTCCGCCACTTCTATTTGCATTATTTTCCCAAAAAAGATCGGAAAACACATCACCGCCCCCCGCAGGGAAATGCCCGTGGTGAGTCGGATCACTTCCGAAGCGCTCCGTCATAAGCCGGTAGTGACCCGAATCGATGATTCTGGACGTGGTTGCAATGGCCTCATCTGGCAGGTTGAGCTGCAGGTATAAGGTCGACAAAAGCATATCCGCTGCGGCGCGTGTAAGCTGACCTTCCTGGGCTTGTCCCGGATTGGATGGTAAATGTGAAGACGCAAATTCCAGGTCCTGGCGAATCAGTGAGAGCACATCCTCTTTTTTTGCTCTCGAAAATTCAAACTGGGGCGTAAGGATTTCCTGCGTAATCAGCGGCACATCGCCATACAGATTCACAAGCGTGTAATAGGCATAGGCGCGAAAGAATTTCACCTGCGCAAGAATACCATTCTTTTCCGCTTCACTTTTCCACGGAACTCGTGCCAGTTCTGCCCTTGCTATGATGGTATTGGAGCGCGGGATCAGCGTTTGGTATGCCTTGTTCCAGAAGTAACGGGCCGCTTCGTGATTGGAATTAAAAAGAGAAAAGTCGACCATCAGATAAGGGCGGTGCTTTTGGCCGACACTGGCTACGTCAGTCCCGATTCGCAGGTACTCCCGGTGCGGATAACCTCCGTTATCTGTTCCAACATCATTGTAAATAAAATTCCTCGCATCGGAGTACAGTGTATTCACGGCAAGTTGAAACGTCTTTGCGTCGGTAAAGGCATTTTCAGCACTGAAAAAATCCTTGGGTGTTTCTTTCAGGATATCGCTGTCGCAGGAGTAACCGGCCGCGGCCAGCAGTATGGTCAATGTGACGTTTTTAAGGAATGTCAAATATTTAGTAGTCATCATCATGTCCGTTTCAGATTATAAACCAAGATTAATACCGGCAGTGAAAGATTTCATAGTGGGATACTGCGCGCGGCCCGAACCGCTTGTTTCAGGATCCCAGCCACCCCATTTAGAATAAAGTACCGGATTTTTAGCACTGACATACACCTGCAAGCGGTTCATTTTAATACTGTTCAGGATCGTTTTGCCAAATTCATAAGAAAGGGAGACGTCCTGGATACGCAGAAAAGTGGTGCTTTGCAGCCAGGCAACCCCATACGAATTCTGGTAGTCCATAGATGTATAGGTGTTGCTTGGGTTCTCGGGTGTCCACCAGTCAATGTGTTTGTCTCTGACACGGTAAGTAAAGCTGGATGCAGGATTGTAAATGCCTGCGTTGTTACGCATTCCGCCGGCAGAACCACTCAGTTGCACGTAAAGGTTGATCCCCTTGTATCGCAGGTTTGTACTGATACCGTAGCTGAGTTTTGGCACATTGTATCCAATGATGGAGCGGTCGGCATCCGGCGTAATTTTTCCGTCGCCATTCAGGTCTTTCAATTTGAAGTCACCAGGACGGAAACCAGCCGGGATTTCATCACCAATTTGCCAGATGCCGTCCGTTGTATAATTATAATAGGCGCCCACAGATTTGCCAATGAACCAGCTGTTGCTGATATCGTCCATTTCTCTTCCCGAGGCATCTTTGTTACCATATAATTTTGTGATTTTGTTGACATTACGTGCCAGATTCAAGGATGTGTTCCACTCAAAGTTCTGCTTGCGGATATTGACTGTGTTGACCACAACTTCAATACCCTTGTTGTTCACCGCCCCAAGATTGGACAGCACACTTGAGAAACCGTTCAGAGTTGGGATTGTACGCGACACGAGCAAATCTTTTGTGTCGGAATTGTAGAGGTTGACATTACCTGATATGCGGTTTTTCAATAATTCGAAATCAATACCCAGGTTGGCCGCGTAGGTACTTTCCCATTTGAGATCTTCATTGCCCATGCTTGTTTTGGCGATACCATAAGCAGTGGCTCCCGCCAATAAATAATTATAACCGGTGCCTGGTTCAATACGGCTTAAAGACTGGTAGCGACCTATCCCCTGATTACCATTTACCCCGTACGAAAACCGGACTTTCAGGAAATCAATAGCCTTCACATTTTTCAGGAAAGATTCGTCTGAAACGACCCAACCAACTGCCATGGAGGGGAAAAAGGCGAACTTGTGGTTTACACTGAATACAGAAGCTCCATCCCGCCTTCCAGTGAGTGTAAAGAGATACCTGTCTTTAAACTTATAGTTTACCCGTGCCATCATGGCTATAGCACGGTAGTCGGAATAGGAGGCATTGGAAATTTGATTTTCACCAAGGCTGAGGCTATAATACGTGAGAACGTCAGTCGGGAAGGTGTTTGCACTTGCAGTTACAACGTTCTCATAAGCGTAATTATAGTTGTATAAAAATGTGGCATCAATGTTATGTTTAGTTCCAAAGGTTCGGTTATACTTTACCAGATTTTCGATGTACATATCCTGCGACTCCGCAGTCATATCACTTGCGCTTGAAACACGGTTTAAACCTCCTGCATTAAATGCAGGTGTAAAGTTGAATTCCTTTCTGCTGATGATATTGTTGGAATAAGTGAAGCGATAACTGAGGCCGGGAATGAAGGGCACATTTATTTCTCCGTAGAATATTCCAAAAAGATCCTTCCGATGGTTAGTTAACTTGTTTAACGTCGGAAGCAAAGGATTGGCCACCAATCCGTCCGTCATCGGAATGGGGTTCAAAATTGTTTGTGCCGAATCGAGATACCATCTTGCATAGGGACTGAGCTGGAAAGCAGCACCCAGATTTGCAGGGGAGTTGGATACGTCCACAAAGGCAAAGGATGAGTTGGTGCCGAATTTGAGCCAGTCCGTAATATTGGTTTCAAGATTCAGGCGCAGCGATGCCCGTTTGAACTGATCTCCGATCACTTTTCCCTGTTGATCAGTCCAGCTGCCAGCCACATAGTAGCTGGTACGGGCCGTTTTGGCCCCGATATTCAAATTGTAACTCTGAATAGGGGCGGCCTGAGAAATACGCTCGATGGCGTCGGTCGTAACCCCTTTTTCATAGTTGTCAATCTCATCGGTGTTGAGGTATTGCGCGGGATTGGCAAGATTAGGCTGCGGAGCAACGCCACGGTAAGCCAGTGTTTTCTGGTAATTGATACGCTTTTGCACATATTGTTGAGGCGTTTCCATATCCATCGACATCAGGTAACTTTGAGTTCCGGCATAGCTGTTAAACTGGATGGTGGGTTTTTCGGTAGTCCCTTTTTTTGTCGTAATCAGAATGACACCATTGGCAGCTTTGGCACCAAAAATCGCAGCCGAACTAGCATCTTTCAGTACATCAATGGAGGCTATATCATTCGGATTCAGGTTGCCAAGTTGACCACCGTAAATGATGCCGTCAACAACGATCAGGGCTGCATTGTTGGCAGTTAGTGAATTTTGCCCGCGAATAGATATTTCATTACCGGATCCCGCATTTCCACCCGCGCTGATGCTCACACCCGGGACGGTACCCCGTAGTGCCTGTATGACATTGGTGTTGGGAAGTGTTTCATTTTTAGTGTTGTCGATGCTGGAAACTGCACCTGTCAGGTCCCGCTTTTTTTGAGTTCCGTAGCCTATTACAACAATTTCCTCCAGTGCCCT
>DASYHR010000006.1:0-2367 GCA_035998385.1 Dyadobacter sp.
GGATGTGGAAGTAATGGCACCTGTGGAACAGGTGGATGTAATAAAATGAATGTATTTGACTGGTTGAGCAATATGGATGTTCCGACCAGTCAGCGTTTTGATGTTGTAGAAGTCAAATTCAAAGGAGGCAGAAAAGAGTATTTCCGAAATATAAATCAGCTGGAATTCATTACTGGAGACTACGTGGTATGTGAAATGGCGTCAGGCCAGCACATCGGAAGCGTTTCTCTTCAGGGTGAGCTTGTTCGGTTACAGATGAAACGTAAAAGTGTAGTCATCAACGATGATCTGCACGTTATATACCGGGTAGCCAACGAGAAAGATCTTGACAAACATACGCAGGCAATGGCACGTGAAATGCCTACACTGTACCGTACGCGTGAGATCATCCGTGAAATGAAGCTCAATATGAAGCTTTCGGATGTTGAATTTCAGTCGGATAACACCAAGACAACCTTCTACTATTCTTCGGAAGAGAGAGTTGATTTTCGTGAACTCATCAAATCTCTTGCTTCAGAGTTTAAGGTACGTATAGAAATGCGGCAGATCAGCCTGCGTCAGGAAGCCAGCCGTTTGGGCGGTTTGGGATCCTGTGGAAGAGAGCTGTGTTGCTCTACCTGGCTGACTGACTTCAAGAACATTTCGACCTCTGCCGCGAGATATCAAAACTTGTCGCTGAACCCTGCAAAACTTTCAGGACAGTGCGGAAGATTGAAATGTTGTCTCAATTATGAATTGGAGACTTACATTGATGCCCTGCGGGACATTCCTGCAGTAGAGACTCCTTTGAAAACAAAAAAGGGTGTTGCTACACTTCAGAAGACTGATATCTTCAAGAAGATTATGTGGTTTGGCTTTGAAAAAGATACAAACTGGTATCCTGTGGCCATCAGCAAAGTTTTGGAAATTGTTGAACTGAATAAGAACAACATCATTCCTGAATCGCTGGAAATCCTTACACCGGAACCTGCAGCAGCAGAAAAGGTACCACAAAAGCTGAACAGTGATCTCGAAAATCTGGATCGTAAATACAGCGAGGAACAGAAAAAGAAGAAAAAGAAAAAAAATAAGCCGCGGAACCGAACCAATAACGGCAACAAACCGCAAGCAGCCCCTTCACCAACGAAGGCTAGCTAAAGCAAAGGAAAAGTCAGGCAGAGAAGTATGCTTCAAAACCTGACTTTTTATTTACCCACTCCAGTATGAAACAGCACGTAGAAAAGCTCCATTCTATAGCCAATAAGGGCTCCAGAAGGATTATCGGGCTTATGTCCGGCACATCCCTCGACGGACTTGATATAGCGTTGTGTTATATTGAAAACAGTGGCACGCGCACTCAGGTTCGTGTGGAGCATTTCACCACTGTAACCTACACCGAAGATTTTCGCAACCAAATACGCAAAGTATTTGCAGAGAAAGAAATTGACTTTCAGCATCTGTGTGTCCTCAATCCATTTATAGGTATTGAAAATGGCAAAATGATTGCCGAATGCCTGAAATCCTGGAACATCGCTCCCGACGATGTTGATCTGATTGCCAGCCATGGGCAAACGGTGTATCACGCACCGAAAAAGCAACATCAATTACCCGATTTTCCAAACGCCACGCTGCAGATAGGCGACGGCGACCATATCGCGGTTCAAACAGGCATTATTACGTTAAGTGACTTTCGGCAGAAGCATATAGCCGCGGGCGGTGAAGGAGCTCCGCTAGCTGTTTACGGCGATTATTTTCTTTTTTCGAAAAAGGGTGAAAACCGCATTTTACTCAATATGGGCGGTATAGCTAATTTCACCATTCTGCCATATTCCGACAGAAATGATCAACCGGTTTTTACAACAGATACCGGACCAGGAAATACGCTTATTGACGCGTATATGAGGAAATATTTTGATTTGCCTTATGACCATGACGGTGAAATAGCGAAGCAGGGAACCGTTAATGAAGCCTTATTAAATACATTAAAAATGCTGGCCTTCTTTGAAGCACCATTTCCCAAAACGACCGGTCCGGAAGTATTCAGCGTAGCGTATGTGGAGCAGGCAATCATCCGAACGGGTGTTTCTGACATTTCACCATCTGATCTGATTGCGACACTCACCCGTTTCAGTGCGGATACGATTACGGATGCGATCAAAAAAATAGTCGATCAGCAGCAGGCTTATCATATTTTTGCAAGCGGAGGCGGAGCACATAATCCGGTGCTGATGCGAGCTATACAGAACCAATTGCCCGCTTATTCATTACAATCTTTGGACAAACTCGGCATTTCAGGTGATGCCAAAGAAGCTGTACTGTTTGCAGTATTAGCCAATGAGGCGGTAGCAGGAACGAGTGATACTTTCAAGTCAAGTAGCGGAGTGCCCC
>DASYHR010000126.1:0-1628 GCA_035998385.1 Dyadobacter sp.
GGAGGAATAGTACGACAACTATCTCTTCGCAAGGATCTGACCCTTTTTTCAGTCCTGAAAACACCTCCTACTCCTCAAAGTCTGCATGATGATACAAAGAGTGCGAGTGAGCTATTATTCCCGTTTGCCAGTCGTATACCTGATGGTCAATATACATTTTTAGGAAAAACATATCAGCTTCACAAAAATGAAACTGGGGGACGCAATGCAATTCACGGGCTTGTACGGAAACATCCATTCAAGCTGGAAGAGCAGAATGTTTACCCAGACCATGCAAGTCTCAAACTTTCGTTTCAATTGCACGAAGCGGAAGGATATCCATTTCAGGTAAACTTTTTCGTCACCTACCAGCTCTATGCTGATGGCCGCTTTGTAGTCAGTTACAATGCGGCCAATATTGGTCAGGAGCCATGTCCGGTGATGTTTGGGTGGCACCCGTATTTCATGCTTGGAAATGAAGACGTCGATGCCTGGAAAATAGTTATTCCTTCCGAGCGAATTGTGACGTTTGATGACAATATGATTCCAATCGGAACTGCACCTTTTAATCAGCAAGGGCCTTTCCTGCTACACAAGCATGAGCTCGACACCTGCTTTGTTATCAGCAAACCTTCCGGTACTGTCACAACCAGACTAATTTCGGAAAACCAGCACGTAACACTAAATGTGGAGCAGGAAGTAGGTGAAGGGAAATTTAACCATCTTGTGTTGTATACGCCTCCATCACGCGACTGTGTGGCTATTGAGCCGCTAACAGGTAATGTAAATGCTTTCAATACCGGAGAGGGGTTAAACATTCTTGCGAAAGACCACTCCATAAACGGTACAATCACAGTACGTCTGACGTAGGGTTTCGCTTATACCAGCGCGCTTTGTCAATTAGCAGGTTCACTTCAGTTAGGTATTTAAGGTGCTTAAACAGCACCTTACTTTTATGCACGATTCCGTCATGTACTGACATACCGTGTACAAAATAAGGCCAGGAGGAATTGGATGCGGCAGGAGGCATTTCTTCCCACGTTTTCACAAACGACGCTGTATCCACTTCTTCCGGTTTGATTTGCCACGCATCTTTCCAGGGCAAGCCAAGTGCCTTTAATAATCCCAGGCTTTGAACAAGTAATGTGTAAATACCTTTCTCCCTGGCCAGGTTGGCAGTAAGATTCCAGTCTATCGTACATCCCCATCTGGTCATGAATGCCGCAAAATCAGCGATGTATTTAAGTCTGCTCCATTGTTCTTTACCACCATGGTGAACCACAAGAAGCAAAAACTGATACTCGTTCGTAAAAGCGTCAATCCGGATATTTCGTATTTGATATTCCTGATGAAACTGCTTCCATTCACTGGATGGAAACTGAAAGTGCAAACGTGGATAGGCAACTTCCCAATGCGCTTCAACCATACTGGATGTGGCAGAAGAAGTATTTTCTAAAGGAATGTGATAGTCTGTGCGAAAGAAAGCTTCGGTTCGTGCAGCCGATTCCAACAAAAAACTGCGATAGGAATCTGGTTTATAACCCGCTTTACTCAGTAATTGTAGTGCCAGTTGAAAAGATTCGCGATCTATCAGCAAATCAATATCACCAAACTCCCTTTTCCCTACATCCCCGTAGAGCCAATCAGCC
>DASYHR010000131.1:0-5208 GCA_035998385.1 Dyadobacter sp.
CTGCCAGTTCTTTACGGAAAATTCAGATAAATTCATTTTTAAAATGAAAAATTAATAGTGAGGAATGAAGAGTAATTGTTACCCGTTCAACTTTTTTGCTCTTTTAAAATATTCCGGCGTGTTGTTATTTGAATAGATGAAAGAATTTTAATCAACTCTTCACAATCCCGAAACAGAGAATCAAATTGCTTCTCTTCCAAACATCCGCCTGCGTACAGAATTCTTAGCCAGTACAAAGTCTCTCTTGCTTCCTTGTAGGCAATACCTATTTTGTAAGCGAACTCTTTCTTTGAAAAAGCGCCAGTTGCTTCTTCAACATTTGCACCTATAGACGTCCCACTTCGGAGGATTTGATCTGCAACTGATTAAATCCTGTGCTTCTCGATAAGCCATTTGTACAGATTAAAAATTCTTACTCCAAATTCAAACGACTTGGTTAAAATAACGCTTTCTTTTTCCATGACGACGAAGGCTATCAAGTTTTAAATAACTCAATATCAATACGTAATCACACTCATTAGTCACTTGACACCACCAACCAAATCACCATTTTTCACTCTTAATTCATCATTCTTAACTCCTAATTCTTAATTTTCAATTCCACTGAGTCTGTCAGGAATGCTGAGCCGGATGTAACTACCTGTTTTACGTTTTCCAGCCCTTCGGTAATTAACACCTTGTTCCCGTCCAGGTATCCGATTTTCACAGGAATCTTCTTTGCTTTATTATTTTCATTTACAAATACATAACCTGTATTTCCATTACCTTCTATAATGGATTCGACAGGAATTACGGAATAGGTACGGTTCTGAGATGAGCTGATTTCAACCTTGCCAAACAGGCCGGTTGCGAATTTTTTCCCAGCCGGATCAATCTTAATTTCGGCCTGGTAAAGCTTACTTACGGGGTCTGCTGATTGCGCCAGACTACTGATCGTCCCCTTGAAAGTTTCTTCGAGATATGCATCCAGATGAACCTGAGCCAAATCGCCAGTTTTTAGTCGTACCCAATCCTTATCTGAAACGTTGACACGCATCACCCAATCGTTTCGAAGGCTGGAAGTAATCACAATACCCGGACTACCCGGCCCTACGAATTCCCCTTCACTGATTTGCTTGCGTGTTACCGTACCGTTAATCGGAGATATAATCCGTGCATACGACTGATTGAACTTCGCAATGTCAAGATTCTGGCGGTTCACATCCAAACCTGTCCGGGCATTTTGTAGTTGCTCTAAAGTCGCCGCAGTGTCATTCAGCATATTTTGTACACGCTGGAAATCCCTTTCAGATTTCTCCGCAGCAAATGCAGCTTGTTTCACCTGAGCATCAATTTCTGTCATCTCCAGTACAGCTAACAATTGCCCTTTCCTGACCGTCTGCCCCTCTTTCACCAGCACTTTGGAAACAATTCCGCCAATCTTGAATGACAAGCGGGCTTCTTCCGAAGAAGCCACAGAACCAGCAACGCGAATCGGCTCAGATCGCGAAGTAGTTTTCACAGAATCGAGCCTGACAGTAATTACAGTCTCCTCTGCTAGTTGCTGTTCCTTCGGTTTTTCTTTACCACAACTCCACAATGCAAGCATTGCTACAAAAGGCGTGATATATTTTAATTTATTTTGAAACAGATAACGCATAATGATATTTGTTGAATAAGTAATAACGTGACTATACTCTATTATTTAAATTGACGTCCAGCCCTTTCTATTCTCTTCAACCACTTCTCTCTGTATGCGTCAGTTGATTTACGGATCGGACCAATAGCAGTCATTCTTACAGGTTTGAATCCTGTAAACTCTAATACCATCTTTTTCATCGCGTTATAACCTGGTCGCCCATTCACAAGCCAGTAATACCAGACAGGCTGATCCAACGTATTGATCACATGAGCACTTCGACCTGACAAAAGGCGATCCCACCACACCGAATTCTCGCGGTATTTAAATGCGAAGCCAGGCAGAAAGACTCTATCTATAAACCCTTTTAACAAAGCCGGCCAACCGCCCCACCAGATGGGATATACCCAAACGATATGCTCTGCCCAGATTATTTTCTCTCGTGCATCAATTAAATCCGGTTCCAGTTCCACACGCTGACGATATCCGTAACGTAGATTTGGATCGAATTCCAGGTCTGCTAAAACGATGTCCTTTACTTCTGCGCCTGAAGCTAACGCTCCCTGCTTATACGCATCTGCTAAAGCTGTATTAAAACTGACTTTGTCAGGATGTGCGTTGATGATTAATATCTTTTTCATTATTCTGCAATCGTTTTATCCAAAACTGACTTTTTAATCAACACATCATACTTTGCAATTACCTGCTGCAAACGTGCAGTCTGTACATCGTTTTGGGCTTTGAGATACTCGATCATCAACACATTTCCATTTTTATAGCGGCTGTCAATCACCTTAAAATATTGCGAAGCATTTGTTAGGGCATCCGATGACACACGCTGTGCTTCACCTGCTGTTGCGTAATCGTAGTAGGCCTGAGTAGTCTGTAATTCGATCTGCTTTTCAACCTCTGATTTCTTCGTCTGTAAAAGCTCAGTCTGAATTTTAGCCTGCTGAATTTTCGACTTCCTTTCGTATCCTTTGAAAATATCCCATTGTAACCCTACCTGACCCACCATATAGGCCTGATTCTGGAATGTATAGCCAAATCCCTGAAAACCAGCATTTCCTCCAAAGTAGAAAGAAGGAATAGCCGCAGCTTTTTGTTGCATTGTCACGGCGTACCTTGCTGCACTCAGTGACTGATCCAGTTGTTTCAGTTCGCTTCGATTTGTTAGGGCAGTTTGCTTTAGATTCATCAATAAACCACTTCCCTCATCAATACCTTTCTCTGAACCAAGTAACAACGAATCCACATCAATGCCTGCATCAAGATTTCTGTTAATCAGAAAGTTAAAATAAGCAGCTGCAACTTTTGTATTATTTACAGCTTCAATCTTTTGCTGCTGTAACTTGCTGACTTCGTATTCAGCAGAGAATACCACATCTTTGGTAGCCGTATTATTGGAGACCAGCTTCTTATTCAATTTCACCAATTCGTTTAAGATAGAATTGCTGTTATCCAATATCTTTACGACCTCCAACGTCTGCAGATACTGATAATAAGATGTCTCAATTCCATATCTCAATTCGTTTTCAACTACTGCCCTTTTTGCCTCTTGGGCCGACATCATACTTTTCTGAATCAGATAGTTATACTTTACCTCAGGATTGTAAATCGAGTATTTCACGCTGATTTTTGTGTCATGAAAATTGGTGGGAGCCAGCAGCTCATTTACATTTTCAATGTTTGTTGGAAACTGCGTGGTTCCGGTCAGTTCATTGAGCGTTCGGTATGCAGGATTCAACAAATCACCTACCGGGAAACTCAATCGACGTCCTCCGGCTGCGTAGGAATAGGTCGGATTTAAGGTAAGATGCGGATGAAATAGCGCTTTCGCCTGCCGGATCACTTCAAGAGATTTTTTGAGCTCCAACGCTTCCTGCTTTAATGCAAGGTTGTTTTTAAGCCCCTCTTCCACATATCTTTCCAAAACTCCTGACGACTGCGCACTAGCCAAAGCAGGCATCAGCATCAGAAAAAAAAGCATTTTGTTAATCATGGCTAATATAATAAACAGTGTTTAGTATCAGGGCAAATTTTTTTTTCTATCTCCACCAAAACAGGTGACCTCCTTATCTAAAGGATGCCTTCAACATCTCTATAAAAATCCCGAATGACTGCTGCATTCTGTCCATTTGCTGACCGTCTTCAAACATGTCCATGCGTTTCTTCAGGTATATAGTCACCAGTCCATGCATGTAACTCCAAACGGTAAGGCAAGTAGGATCAACTTCCAGCTCTTCACGAAAAATTCCTTTGTTTATACATTCTGTGATGATCAGCCGGAGAAAATCAAAGGATTTCATTCCGTCCTCCCAAACCTCATCTCTACAGGCAAGTGCTTCCATAGGTGCCTGCATCAGGAACATCAGGTCATACAACTCCGGATTTTCAACAGCAAACTTGATATATTGTCGCCCCAATGCTACCAGTCTTTCAAATGGGTCAGCAACGGTGGCCACGACTGCAAACTCTACCATCATTTTTTCGAACGCCAGCATGTGCAAAGCCAGAAACAACTCATTTTTATCTCTGTAATACAAATAAATCGTAGCCGGACTGTATTCAATCGCATCTGCTATACTTCGGATACTCGTCTTCTCATACCCATTTTCTAAAAATAGCGTTTGCGCTGCCTGCAAAATCAGGTGACGCATCTCTTCCCTCTCTCTCTCTTTTCTTTCTGAAATTCCCATGGTGAAATAATTACATTGCAAATATAATAAACAGTGTTTAGTAAAAGCAAGTCGTTTACTGAATAGTGTAAATTTTTTACATCATGAGTAGTAGAGCTGTAACATTTTGGATGCATGTGTATCTAACAAATAAAAAAATCTCATGAAAACAGCATTGATTTCCGTGGTTGGTATTCTGGCAATCGTCCTGGCGGGGACACAAGAGTATTATCCAAAAGTTTTCAGAAATGAAACAGGTAAACCCATTTTATTTCTTTATGATCGCCCGGCTATCAACATTTTGTCGTTCATACCTTTCACGACTGAATGTCCGGCCACATCTGACATCATTAATCTTTCTGAAATTCTGGTAAAATGTTGTAGCAAAATCCGAGCATTCTTTGCAAAGAATGGCGGTATATATTCGCCTTCGCAGGATTTAACTTTAATGATAAGAAACGATCAGGTTCTGTATCCCAGCAAATGCTCCCATAATGAATTTACAGACAGACAGTGGCAGCTTACTACTATGATTCATGACTTTTGAAGATGTATACAAAGATTATTGGAACAAGGTTTTCCGTATCTGCATGGGATATGTCAATGACCGAGACTGGGCGCAGGATATTGCCCAGGAAACATTCATCACGGTATGGCAGCAACTTCCTAAATTCAGAAATGAATCGTCAATTACGACCTGGCTCTATCGGATCGCAGCTAACCATTGCCTACGTCAGCTGGAAAAAACAAAGCGTCATGCACAAGAAGACTTCCCCGAACATCTGGCAGATGTCCCCGTAGCCGTTGCCGACGATCAGGTAAAGCTTCTAAATCAATATATATCGGAATTACAGGAGGTCGACCGACTAATTATTTCGATGGAACTTGAAGAACTCCCGCAAGCAGAAATTG
>DASYHR010000133.1:0-3302 GCA_035998385.1 Dyadobacter sp.
CAGCAAGAGTGAAATTGGACAAAGACGGAAATAACGTCGAATAAAATATAAGTCAGTGTTAGCAGAACAGCCTGCAGATCAGCATATATATATGCATCTGCAGGCTGTTCTGCTTTTTGTAATGGTCATTATCTGAATTTATTCTGACTATCATAGGCCAGCCCCAGTCCCACGCTCGACAATTTGTTTTCGTCCGCAATCGACGCGTTTGGAAATAATCTTCTGAACTCAGCCTGGACAGCCGGTACTTCTGTGGTGCCGCCGGTCAGGATTACAAGTTCAATCTGCTCTGCATTTACCTGTGCATCCGCAAGGCATTGTCTCGCTGCCAAGGCCACCTTTTCTATCTGTTGTGCAATAGCTGTATCAAACTGCTCGCGCGTAACGCTCGTCGATAGTCCTTCCTCCAGAAAATCAAATGGCGTGTTGTAACTTGCCGAGTCGGTGAGTGCAATCTTCGTTTCCTCCGTAACAGCCAGTAAAGCATGACCCGTTTCCTGCTCCAGCACCTGCAGCAAACGTCCGTAGCGCGTTTTGTCGTGAGATTCAAACAACAGTTGCCGGGTTTGAGATATAATTTTCGGTGTATATAAAAAGTTTACCTTACTCCATTCGGACAGGTCGTAATAGTGACGAAGGGGGACTTCAAGGTTTTTAACTCCATAAGTAGTTTTATAACCAATCTCAGGCATAATTGCTGAAAGGCTCAGATCTTTATCAAAATCATTACCTCCGATTCTTACACCGCTATTGGCAAGTATGTCTTCTGTACGGTCGGGTTTACCAATGTTTTTAGCAGACAGTTTGATCACTGTGAAATCGGAGGTACCTCCACCCAAATCTGCTACCAGGGCGAGCTTTTCACCACTCACATTAACCTCATGCGCAAATGCAGCAGCAATCGGTTCGTATTGGAAATCAATGTTTTTGAATCCCAGCAAACGAGCAACTTTTGCCAGCTCATCCTGTGCACGTAAATTGGCATCCGGATCATTGTCGATGAAGTTCACAGGGCGACCCATCACAACACTCTCAATCTCAACGCCGGCCTGCTCGTCAGCTTTTTCTTTCAGATTTTGGAGAAAAGTAGCGATGATCTGGTCGAACTTCATGTGTTCACCATTCACCATCGTTCCCTGCTTCATAATGGGTGTGCCCAGTACGCGCTTAAGACTTCGCATTAATCGCCCGGGCTGACGGGTCAGGAACTGGTTCATTGCTTCCCGCCCGTAAAAAGGAACATTTCCTTTCCGTAGAAAAAACATGGCACTCGGCGTTGTCACACTGTTTCCTTCCACCGGAACAAGTGATATATTTTGTTTATTAGCAACAGCTATACTTGAATTTGATGTACCGAAGTCAATGCCGCAGGATACTGATGTCATGTTTATTGTTAAAATTTGGGCGCGCAAGTTCGGATTATTCGGCGTGAATAGCAATTGCAAACCGGAGATGTAGGAGAAGAGTTATAGGAAATGCTATTTTAATACAGAAACAAAAGTCGCCACATAAAAATGTAAACGGCCTTACAACCATCAACAGGTTTGCCGGTTCACTAATTTGGAGCGCCGTGGCATTTTCATATTAAGAAAGCATATCAGAAGTTGGCAGAATTTATGCAGGAAATCCGGATTTAAGAGCCATAATACTTGCAGACATACGTTAGAAATTACGGAGCCTGTTATGAGTTTAAGGGATTCGATACATTTGTGCGAAGAATCGGGTAGCCAGGTTTGTTGAAAATTAGAATGATAGTACATGATATCAATAATTATTTGTTCCGCAAACGCGGAAGACCTTCGTGACGTTCGTCTCAGTATCGCTCAAACCATTGGCGTAGAGCACGAGATTATAGCCATTGACAATTCCAATGGTAAAAGGGGTATTTGCGAAGTTTACAACACTGGTGCCAAACAGGCTAAATTCGGTATCCTGTGCTTTATGCATGAGGATATTGAAATGAAAACACCTGATTGGGGAAAAAATGTGCTGGCCTTATTTTCCGGCGATCGGAAGGTGGGCCTTGTTGGTGTTGCCGGCGGCGGATACAAATCGCTGACACCGTCAGGCTGGTACAACTATTCTATTGAAAGGAATGGAGGTGCTTACAGCAATGTGCTTCAAGGTTATAAACATGCAGGGAAGGAAGATGGTTTTGACTACAATAACCCCAAATACCAGCGTTACTCAAAAGTTGCATGTATAGACGGCTGCTGGATGTGTATGCTCAAAACGGTTTGGGAAAGACATCCGTTTGACAGTAGGAGTTTCAAACGATTCCACGGCTATGATTTGGATATATCCCTTTCTGTAAATCAGGGTTATGATGTAGTCGTGACTTTCGATGTTCTTTTGCGACATTTTTCGGAAGGTAAATTTGATCGTGTATGGTTTAAGGAAATGCTGAAAGTTCACCAAAAGTGGAGTCATGTATTACCGTTTGATGGCGATAACCTCGTAGGTGATCATATGTTTCAAACTGAAAAATGGGCTTACCGGCGATTCCTGCAGGATTCGCTTGACCTGGGTTTTTCAAAATTTATATTACTACAGACAGTCTGGCATTCCAGAAAATCTCCGTTGTTCGGTTTTGGTGTAATGGTAAGTCTTGCGTTTGCATTGCTTAAAATGAAACGCCGTGAGAACATGGACATCTGGACAAACAATACGCTTTTACAAATTCAATGATATCAGTTATAATATGTTCTGTGAATCTTGAAGATCTGCAGAAAGTGACAATCAACGTTGCAGAAACGATCGGAGTGGAGCATGAGATCATTGTATTCGACAACCGTGTTGCGGGTAGAGGGATTTGTGAGGTTTACAACGAGGGCATAGCGAAGGCCAAATATGGAATCCTATGCTTCATGCATGAAGATATCACGCTATTGACCGCTAATTGGGGAAAAAATGTGTTGGATACATTTCAGCAAGATCAGCAAATAGGTGTGGTTGGTGTTGCCGGTGGGGGATATAAAGCACTTGCGCCTACAGGCTGGTATTGTCTGGAATTTGAAAACCCGCATATTTCTTTTCAGAACATTATACAGGGCTACAAAAGGACGGATATTGAAGATGTTCACGCCTTTCATAATCCTTACAATGAACGTCTCTCCGAAGTGGTGTGCGTGGATGGTGTGTGGTTTTGTGCACGAAAGGAAGTCACGCAAATGCATGGTTTTGATGAGAAGTTACTCCGGGGATTTCATGGGTACGACCTTGATTTTTGTCTGAATATTTTTGGAAAGCATAAAATAGTCGTGACCTATGACGTTCTGATGCGCCATGAATCTGAAGGGAAC
>DASYHR010000267.1:0-2580 GCA_035998385.1 Dyadobacter sp.
GCGTCACCCGACTCCATGTCATAGTCATACCGTTTGTCTTCCAAACCGTAAATGTCTATGTTGTATTTACTTAGCTCTTTCACTATTTCTGACAAAAGGACTGCAAAGGTAATGTCTTTTCATATCAATAAAAAAAACTATAGGTGTTTTTTATTGATTTATTACTTGAATCATCGGTATCATACCAAGACTTTCGCTCAGAGAGGTTTATCGCGACCCTAAAGTAACAGGTGCTCTTTCTGTTTAGCTGTAGATCCCGGGTATTACTTTATACTTTTTTGGCCGGATTACCGAAATAGGTAGCTTTTGCAGGAACATTTTCAATTACGACAGAGCCCGCGCCAATACGTGCATTTTTGCCGATTTCGATACCCGCCACGATAACGGCTCCTGAACCGATGAAGGCTCCATCTCCGATTTTGACACGGTCATTGATGATCGCACCGCTTCCGATTGTGATATAATCTCCTGCCTGCACCCAGGTGTCGAGTATAGCGCCGGCCTGCACCAGGCAGTGATTTCCGATTCTGGTCTTAGGTCCGATCGTTACACGCGCGGCAACCAGATTACCATGGCCTATCTGTGCCATCTCAGAAATGATCGCTGTGTCGTGTATGGCGTTCACCGGCATCGTTTTGCGGTCTTCCACCAATGTTTCCACGATACGTTCCCGCACTGATCTTTCGCCAATGGCCACAAAAGCTTCACATTTTTCGCCTACAATATTGACAAAGCCGGTATCATCGGTATCTCCCAATACGCTTACGTCAGAAAACTCCTGACCATGCAAATCTTTATTGTCGTCGAGAAGGCCATATACCAACACATTGTTACGTCTGAATATATCCAGTGCCTGCACACCTATATCTCCTGCACCAAAAATTAAAACCGGATTTTCCATATCTGTTGAATCATGCAGGGGAGTATATCACCCTGCGTCTGTTGTTTATTAAGTAATTTTTAAAGGAATGTCACCCTGAAAACGAACGGGCTGCTATAGGGAGACAGATTCTGGCCGCTGTATTGATCTATCTGATTGTGGTAACTCAGGTTATACAATACCGTAAGATGAACTCCTTTGATGAACCGTCCGCCAACAGGTTGTGTATACGCTGCACCAAGTAAAGGGGATGCAAGCCATTTTCTTTGCTGGTAAGAAGCCTCTACATTCATGCCTTCCATTTCTCCGATCAGGCTCACCATCGGGAAAAGATTGTACATCAAAAAGCCGCGACCACCATAGTAAAGGGTGTTGATATTATAGTATCTGGAACGGAAATACATACCCGTTGCGCCTACGCCCGCTACAAGTTTCTCCGTAAGTTCGTAACCTGCCATCGGCGACAGGTTTATATTTGTAACGGTTCCGAAGCTCAGACCAAAGCTACCTCCCAGTCTGAGGCGGTCCACAAAAGGCAATTGTTTGAAATCTACATCCTTCTTTTTTTCAACCACTTCTCTTCTTTCTACCGGAGGTATTTCCTGTCTTTGCGGTTGTCCTCCTTTCAGAGAATCGGGGCGATAGTATTCGTCATTCTGTGCAAACAATTGAGTTGCCGACAGCAAAACTGCCGTAGTCACGCATGAAAGGAGGATTTTAATTTTCATGTATAATTCGTTTATTTATATAATTGTACGTTTAACGTAAAAAGGCGGGATTTTGGTTTGTTGATTCAGTTATCCTCCTTCTAATCTTGAATTCATTATTTATGCATTATCAAATCTCTGTCAGCGACCCATCATCCCACTATTTATCGATTACGTATACCATACCGGAAATCAATAGCGAGCATATTGAAATTCAACTTCCGGCATGGAGACCAGGGCGCTATGAGATTCAAAATTTTGCCAAAAATATTCAATTTATTGAAGCGATTTCGAAAACAGGGCAGAAACTACCGCTGAATAAGATCACAAAGGACCGTTGGCGCCTGGAAACCATGGGCGAAAACGAAGTGCAAATCAACTATACCTACTATGCCGCTATTCAGAATGCCGGTAGTAGTTATGTAGATGCAGATCTCTGGTATCTCAATTTTATCAATTTTTGTTTCTATACCGAGGGAAGAATCAATGACGCATGTAAGGTGACGTTGAATCTACCTGCGGATTTTCAGATAGCCTGCGGACTTACTTTCTTTTGGGATCTGGTTGAGGGGATCCCGCGCGGTTACACCAATATGCTGGGTGCAAAAGATTTCTATGAACTGGTAGATAGTCCGCTTCTTGCGTCAGCAAGTCTGCAAAAATGTGACTATCAGGTGGATCATATTCAGTTTAGGATCTGGATGCATGGCAATCTGAAACCCAACTGGAAACGTATTGAGCATGATTTTGAGCGATTTTCTGCGGAGCAAATTGCGATGATGGGCGAGTTTCCCGAGCAGGATTATCATTTTCTCAATCTGATCCTACCTACCGCTTTTTACCATGGCGTCGAGCATCGTAACTCAACCATGGTGGTGCTCGGTCCGGATGATGAAGGGGAAGGGTTATATACAGATTTACTCGGTGTGAGCAGTCATGAGTTGTTTCACGCCTGGAATATCATCCGGATTCGTCCAAAGGAAATGTTGCCCT
>DASYHR010000271.1:0-1943 GCA_035998385.1 Dyadobacter sp.
GCTTCTTCCGCTTGCCTTAAAGTGGCTACCGGAATCTGCTTATTTCCTTTTAGCTTGGCTATTTCAATTTCCTGCTGTTTCACGGATTGTTTCATCTGCTCATATACCGCCGGGTCAAGAGGGGGAGGTTCATCGGTAGGCATGGCCGACTTTCTAACCGCCTCATAATCGGTCAAAAACTTTTCACTGTGAACATACGCTTTGATATACTGACATAGCTCTTTGGTTGCGCCCACTTTATCTCCCTGCACGACTGCCGATAACATTTTCGCGCGTGGAATAGTAAATGCCTTTGTTTGATTATATTCCGAATCAGGCTTTGAGCCATCATCTCCACTCACTTCTTTGGGAGCATGGTATTGCCTGCCAATGATATTGTTCAGGATGATCCGTTGCGCATACTGATGCTGTAAGCCAAGATTTTCGATGACGTCGTCAACAATACGAAAGGCTGTAAAGAAGCTGAGACAAATCAAGCTAAAAATGATGTTGGATTTATGCTTCATATCGTACATTTTAATTCACTTACTACTGAAAGTCAAGGGAGTAAATTTAGATAGAACCCATTATTTCACCTTTACCGTAAAATAGAAAAACAAGCCGCTTATGAATCCTTCTCAAAATAGAAAATGGTATAAGTATGAAAAGAGCAGGATGCTTACCTTTACGAGCAAGTTTGAATTTCAACCATGAAGCATAAGATGTCTGTATCTCTGAAAAATATATTAGCAGTAGTTTTGGTAACCGTCACTTTCCATGCTTGCAAGCAGGAAGCTAAAACTGAAAATACCGTAGAAGAAAATCAACCGGCAGCTGTTGCTGCTTTCGGGAAGTCGCGTTATACAATTGGAGATTCAGTTCAGATAGGGTTTGCTGATGCTGTGACTGACCTTCAGTTTAAATTGAATGGAGAAAGTGCCGGACACACTTTGAAATTTGCTGACTCTGCGTTGGTAGCGGTCGGGCTAAACAAAACGGGATGGCATCAACTGGCGGTCTCCGGTAAAGTAAAGGGTACCACATTTGCTGATACACTTCGGTTCGAAATGGTTTCAGATATTGTGCCGGGCGAAATGAAGTATAACGTTGTTTCCAGCTTTCCGCATCTTAACACCAGTTTTACGGAGGGTCTGGAATTTTACAAAGGAGAATTATATGAAGGAACCGGTGAAAATGGTAAATCTCAATTGCTTAAAATAGATCCTAAAACGGGTGCTGCTTTGAAATCGGTCAATCTGGATCAACAGTATTTCGGAGAAGGGATAACGATTGTTAATGATAAAATTTACCAGCTGACCTGGCAATCCGGTGTGTGTTTCAGGTACAACATGGATTTTACACCGGACAAGACTTTCACCTACTATTTCCAGGGATGGGGTTTGACTCATCACGACACGACGCTGATGATGAGCGACGGATCAAATAAGATCCATTTCTATAATACGGAATACGAAAAGACCGGCGATTTGGAAGTATATGACCAGAATGGCCCGGTTCGTAATATCAATGAGCTTGAATATGTAAACGGATACATCTACGCGAACATTTTTGAAAGCACCAGGATCATTAAAATCGACGCCGCTACAGGAAAGATAGTGGCACATATGGATATGCAGGGGATCGTTCCTGCCGCTGTTGATGTCAGAAAAGATGTTTTGAATGGAATAGCCTATCACCCGGCGGAAAAGCTGTTCTATCTGACAGGAAAAAACTGGCCACTGATGTTTAAAGTGAAGATCAGTGACCAGCCGGCGGGAAAACTGGTTGTCAGAAAATAGGGAATCGCCATATTATATCAAGATCTTCCCAGGTTGAGTTATACAGTGTTATTTGATTCACATACAGCCTTGTCCTTTTTGATTTATTTTAATCGGTAGGACGACCGCCAATTATCTCTTCATCAGTATAATATGGCATTGCTGGCTTTAGGTAATCATTGTTTT
>DASYHR010000314.1:0-3426 GCA_035998385.1 Dyadobacter sp.
CTGATTAAATGGCTGGCTGAAGGATCTCTCCTGCTCTGTGAACGTGAAGGAAACAGGGATGCGAATTCCATAGACTGCCAGCGTAGGACTACCGGATATGACCCACGAGAGTGGACTTCTCCTGCCTTGTATGCCTTTTGACTGGTAGGCGATAGCGCGTACGTCCAGCGCCCCGGAGATCACGAATGGCTTCTGATTTGCAACCGTAGCGAAATCCTGGGCGGGCAAACAGGTAGCAAGCAGCGATAGCGCAATAAAAAATAAAAGAGTTTTCATATTGAACCAGGGATTAGGACTCTGTTCTGCTGAGTGATCACTTTCGCCGAAGTGGTGCGTCCGATTTCACTATCAAACTTAAATTTCTTTTAGATGCTATTTTGATGTAATGATTGAAGAGTCCCTTTCACTTAGTGAAAAGTATTTGGTTACGAGTGAAGTGAAATAGCGTAACTAAAAAGTGTGTTGTTTTTGCCTTTGTATTTTACAAATTCAGTTGGCTCAGGAACGAAAATTCGGACGCGATGTAGCTGATAGCACATCACAGCAATGAATTATTAATAGATAATATAAGTATTTAATTAGGGTTCCCATTTAACAGCAAGTGTAAAACGAGCCGCTATAGTATGCATTTGAGAAGGACATAATCATCCTGACTTTCTCAATATTTTGAGAAAATTGAATATTATTTCAAATGGATGTTATGGAATGAATTGAAGAATTTTTGCTAAAACAACCACTGTAGCAAAGCTTCTTTTCGTTGTGGGGAGACTTCAATTTCAGAGCCATCGGTTAACTCCAAAGTTCCGCCATCTCCCTTACGGTATTTCACCACAAATTCGAGGTTCACAATGACTGAACGATTAATTCTCATGAAATGAGCATCGTTCAATACCGGTTCAAAATCCTTCAATGTCCTGGAAACGACAATCTTTTTTGCATCATTCAGTAGAAAAACACTGTAATTGCTCATCGCTTCTACCCGGATGATACTGGCTTTATCTATGATATAAACACCTTCTGCGGTAGGCAAAGCCAGGCGATTACTGGGCTTTTTATCTGTTTTTACAACCTTATTCTTTACTTTTTCACCAACCCTTTTCTTAAGCCTTACGATTGCAGTTTGTAAATCCTCTTCATCAATAGGCTTTAATAAATAATCCACCGCGCTTAGCCGCAGTGCTTCCAAAGTGTAGCTGTCATAAGCAGTGGTGAAAATGACTTCGAAATCAAAACTTCCTAACTTTTCGAGAAACTGAAAGCCATTTAATTTGGGCATTTCAACATCTAAAAAAAGTACGTCTATATCGAGTCCTATGATATGGTCTACTGCTGCGGATGAATCATTGAAAACCCCAACAACCTGCAATTCGCTTTCAAAAGCAGCAAGTTTATGAGCGAGCAGCTTGCTCCCCCTGATCTCGTCGTCTAAAATTGCTGCTTTCAACATGATTTATTTTTTGTTTCAATTTCGCTTATATATTCCTAATACGCAACTCATCAGCATGGTCAGGTTTTATGGCCTTAATTGTGAGCAGTATGACGCAGATCGCCACAGGTATTGATTCAACCGGAGTGGTTCAGGGCCATCCCGGTTTTTTGACCACCTATTTTAAAACACCTAACGTTACCTTATCTCCCGACTCGACCAGCATTCCGGGAAGGTTCTTTCCATTGATAGTCCAGGCCGGAACTACAACGCCCATCAGTTCGTCCGCGTTGGTCTTAAATCCATAATTGTCCAGGGTATAGGATGCATAACGTTTCCCGTCAATCCATTGTAAAACGTGCTGACTGCCTTCCATTTCAATTTTAAAACCCAGCGCATCCACCCAAAAAGTCTTATTTATAATAGCGGGTGCATCTGATTTTTTAACCAACACTGCCTGGCTGAGCTGATTGGTAACGCCATTATAAGTGAAGTCATAGGATTGTAGTTGCAGGTTGCCGCTGGCATCTTTTCGCAGAGTGAAGGTATACATGGATTCTCCATTCGAATTATAATCAAACTTAAAGGTAGAATTTTCAACCTTGATCTCATTTACCCTTAACGCCCCCTGCAAATGTGCTGAAGATTTCATTACATCTCCGTGCATGGCGAAAGACATAACGATCAACCTGTTTCCACCTGTTTTGTGCTCCGCGACGAGATAATAGTTTGCCAGGTCGTTGGTTGTAATTTCAGTGTTGTCGGGCGCCGGCGATTCCGGTCCGGGGCAACTGGTCATCACCATAACGGTAAGAATCAATACACAGAGGTTGATTAGATTTTTCATGATTTCCTGATTTAATAAGTTTTTGATTGATTATTTTCTGCCGATCATTTGATGAACCAAACTTAAATTCCTTTCAAATGGTATTTTGATACAATGATTGAAGCGGGGATTTAAATGAGCGGATTATGTCGCATCCTGAGTGGAATATTAAATTGAAACCCTCAAATCACTTACATGATCAATTTTATTCAGATATGGAAAAGCAGATGTTAAGCGTCAAATTGAATCGGTTTGACCGTTTAATAAATCCTTTTTCTTTGTTTTAGGAAGAAGGTTATATTTCCGGGACATTGAGTCGAATTTAGACGACATTAAACGGCGGTGTGTGAATAGGTTGTTTGAATGAGTGAAGGGTAAGATTGAACCAGTGGGGTTGCGAGGAATCAAAGTATATTACCGGTAACTTTAATGCAAGTTAAATAAGGTTAATAGCTGTCATAATCTATTTCAGATGTTCAAGTTTAATTCGTTTTGCATACAAGTGTTGCGTTCTGTGATAGTTCCTTTTTTAGTGGCAGCTACAGACTGTCTCGGTCAAAATAGTAAGATTGACTCACTTTCTTTGGTTATTAAAAATCATCCTCTGCAAGATGACATCCGCGCTGAGGCGTTACTTCATCTGTCTCAGGCGTATCTGCAGCAAGATCCCCAAAAGGCATTGATTTACCCGGACGAAGTGCTTTCTTTTCAAAACAAGATTAAAAACAAAAAATTTGTCTCAGATGCATACCGATCGAAAGGCACTATTTTTCAGCTGCTCTCACGATTTCAGGAAGCGGTAGACTCATATAGCTCGGCGATTCAATGGGATGAATCTACTCATTACGATGCCGGCATTGCTGCTGCGTTAGGAAATATAGGAACGGTTTACATGAATCAGGGTAAGATGTCGGAAGCATTAAAGTGGTTTTTGAAAGCCCTTAAAAAGCATGAAATGCTGAAGAATGAGCTAAACGTAGCCATTACTTCAATGAATATTGGAATCGTATATACGGAACTGCGTGATTACAGCCAGGCTATGGTAAATTATGAACGCACCTTACCAATATTCCGAAAATACAAACATCTGGTTGGTGAGGCGCACACGCTGACCAACATGGGTGTGCTTCAGATGAAACAGAAAAATTTGCAGGGAGCTGTGAAGTACGGGAAG
>DASYHR010000319.1:0-6327 GCA_035998385.1 Dyadobacter sp.
TTATTGGTAGAATATTTTATCATTAATGAAGTGCGAAGATGTGTATTTTAGATGCAACATTGATCCTAGCAAGAAGTATCTACAATTTAAGTTTTTTATAACAAAATCATACAAGCTCACCTTTTTCCCTTCAATAACCGATAAGAACGATGCCCCGCCAACGCAACATCTAATTTCTCCAGCAAGCCTTCATTTTTAAAGGCATACCAGTTGTTCTTTAACAGATACAGGCTTACAAATGAGGCTGGGTGGGTGAGGATAAAGGTTTTTGTTTTTTGAAGCAATACGTTGTATTCAACAGTTTTCTGTTCAATCCAGTAGTTCAGGCTGTCGGTTCTGCCTGTTTTCCTCGCTTTGTTCTCGGCTGAGGTGTAGGTTTTGAATAACTGGTCGTAGGGTTTTTGAACGGTCTCCTGAAATAGCTGCCAGTCGGGATTACTTTTGGATTGGGTGACGATGGATCTGGAAACGTCCAGTGTATCCAGGTAAATGTGCGTGCCGGGTTCGAGAAAGAAAAACAATGCTCCTTTCATTTGAGACACATTCAGCTGATACAAATCCGGAACGAGATCACCGGCCAGCTGTAAATTCACCCCGCCGCTGGTCAGTTTTACAGAATGAACGGTGGCAGCGAATCCTTTTTCTCTGGTCAATAATATCGCTTTGCGCCCTCTGAGTGAGGTCGGTGCTGAGATGTCAATCGTTATGATTTGAGCATGAAGTGAATAAAAAGACAGGGTAAGTAACAAAACCGGAAGTGTCGTCCGTGACCAATGTTTCCACATATTATCTGGACTTCATTTTCAGGACCTCTGCCAGCGTCAGCACTTTGTAATCTACCTGCAGGCGTTTCGCATTCTCTTCTACGGTCAGCTCAAAACCAGCTTCTTTCCTGCGTTGGTTCACATTGGCCGGATCCGATATAGGCCAGATGATCCATACCTGCTCTGCCTTGCCGATCTGCTTATTCTTTGTACTGAAGCTGCTGGCCTGCGTGCCATACACCTGTTCCTTCTCTGACTGCACCAGCCAGCGGTCGAGCATCATGGCATATTGGCGAAAGGGAAGTTGTTTCTCTTTCGCTGCCTTTTCGATAATCGGAATGTACTGGTCAATTTTATCAGAATGCTGAATGACATAAAACACAGCTTCGTCGGTGGGTGAACCCACCATCGCTGTGCCGGGATAGCCATACTGTCGTATGATTTCTTCCACCCGTTTCAGGTTTGATTCATCCACTTCACTTTGTAAATCCCACAGCTGGCTGGTCAGGTTTTCAGGTTCAACCTGGTAATGTTTCGCTAATGAATCCCTCTTTTGCGGTTGTTGCGCGAGATGCATCAATGCACGAAACTTCTGATCGAGCACATAGATACTGTCAAGCTCCCTTTTTAAAGGGGTATTGATATTTTGCCCGACAGAACAAAAACTGACCAGCAGGCCTATACACAGTATCGCAACAAGTTTCATTGGCAGGGAAAAGCGTTATTTATTGATAATAATCTTGGCTCCGTTTTGTCTGATCGATTCATATACCGCATCAATCACGACCATATCTTTCAGTCCTTCATGACCTGTAACGTTGGGATCGGGCTTGTTATTGAGGATGCAATCGGCAATTCCGTCCATCTGGTAGGCCTGGTGGTTTACGTCCGGTGCTTCGAGTTTTCCATTGTGTGTGGTACCGCGAATAGGCCCGTATCCGAAAGCAGGATTCACTTCCGCCCAGCCTTTTTCACCCATCAGTTTTAGTCCTTCCACATGGTTGAAATTGTAGGTACAACCGCAATTGGCAATGATGCCGCTCGGGAAACCCAGCTGGAATGTGATCGTTTCATCCACTTCTTTGAATTTGACAGAATCTGTTTTACTTTCCTGTGCTGTCACCCAAATCGGCTCCTCTCCCGTACAATAGCGCGCGCCGTTCAGCGAATATACACCCACGTCCATCATCGCGCCACCACCTGCCAATGATTTTTTGAGCCGCCATTGGGTAGGGTCACCGATTTTAAAACCAGCGTAGTTGTTTACGTGCATAACCTTGCCAAATTCCCCGGCCTCCCGCATGCGGATGAGCTCGCGGGTGTGTGGTTCAAAATGCAACCGGTATCCTATGTAAAACTTAACTTTTGCCTTTTCGCATGCTGCGATCATTTCCCTGGCCTGTTTGGCATTGTCGGCGACTGGTTTTTCGCATAGTACGTGTTTGCCTGCGGCAGCGATTTGTAATACATGTTTATGGTGGAGTGAATTGGGGGTGATCACATACACCAGATCAATATCCGGATTGTTTTTAATCTGAGATACCGTTTCATAGTTGTAGGTATTTTTATCAGGTATGTCGTACTGTTTTTTCCAGGTTTCGATTTTAGATGGCGTACCGGAAATCACTCCAACTATTTTGGCCATTTTACATTCCTGCATTCCTTTGGCGACGATGTTGGCATACCCGCCCAAGCCCATGATGGCAACACGAAGCTGTTTGTCCTGGCGGTGAGCAGTAAGCTCGGTGGCAATGGTTGGAAAAGGAGCGAGCGCAGCGGCACCCAAACCCAGGGATACTTTCTGAATAAAATCGCGACGGGAATGCATACTACAGTGGTTAGATGAATTGAGATGTTGAGTGATTTACACCATAAAGGGAAATTGACGTAAAATCTCCTTTGTGGCGATAAGGTTGCGGGTTAAAATAGCATACCAAACTAAAATAAGGAGACTCTATCGGAGCTAAGGCATAGTTGGTACAGTGATGGATTGGCGACGCAAATTGATTTTGAGACTTATTACGGTGCGCTGCACCTATCATCAATAACTTATCTTGTTCTTCTACAAATATTACGGCGCTCTGCGCCTTTTCGTTATGATCGGTTGCGAAGTGAAATTTTACAAGATTGTAAAACTGCAGTTTTCAAGGTTAGATTCTTAGGTGCATAGCACCGAAATATTTGTAGAGAAAAGAAATTAAGCGTAATTCAAGGTGCGGCGCACCGCAATAAAAAAGCTCCCCCTTTCGGAAGAGCTCTATATTTGAAACCATCTTGATGGTTTATTTCACTGAAAGTGTTCTTTCGCTTTCCTGAGATGAGACCTCGAAAGATTTACTTTTTGTTTCACCCTGGCTGGTTACATCAATCTGGTAAGTACCTGATTTCAGTTCATCCACATTCAAGATACGCCCGAACTTCAGGTTCTTCTTGCCTACGGTTTCCTGATAAACCACATCGCCTTTCTCATTTTTGAGTAGAAGCGTAGTGTTGGCATCCACATTGGCTTTTTCTACCAGTACATTAATTTTCCCACCTTTGGTAGCGTAAATACCAGTAGCAAATCCGGTAGCTTTTTTAGTTTCTTTGTCTTCTGCATTGGCAGTGAAGGCAGTAACGATAAGAGCAAGGGCAACAGCGAAGGTTTTGATTGTAGTTTTCATGGCTATTTATATTTAATATTTTGTGATTGTTTGTGCTAATTGAACAGAACAAATATAGCGGCTATATAAGGTACTATGTAATACAAAGTACATGAATGGTAGAGCTGTAAGGATGGATGGCAGGATAGTAGTTTGGGATATCAGAGTAGCTGAAACAGGATCTTAAGTTTCAGGTTTAATTCGGTTAAGTCGATGTGAGAAAGTTTTCCGAGTAGCCCTTGTACGAGACTCCTGTCAAGCGTAGCTATTTTGTTAGTTCGCACTAATGAGGTTTTCGTTAAGCCGTTTGTGGTGTTGGGAGAGAGTAAAACATCCGTAGCCTCCTGCCAGCCTATTTGCGATGTTATAAAACAAGCAGTTATGTCTAACACAGTTTCCGCTAAGATGATGGCAGGACGAAGTTTGCCTCCACTCATATCTGTGAATGGAAATGACAGCAGGACAATATCGCCCTTAGCCATTGTATACTTCCTTTAAATCATCAATCGAATAGACTTGCTCCTCTTCATGTAAAAACTGAAAGTACTTTACATTTGAAGTAAGCTTTTGAATCCCTTGTGGATATTTCGGAGGGACCATGCCAGTGATTTCGGTCAAACCGTGCCACTTTAAAAGATCATACAATGATATAAAAAAAGTCGTTGTTATTCCTGTTTGAGTATGCCTTTTCGAAGCGAGTCCCCTTTCAGATCAATTCTATGTGATGAGTTGACGATCCTGTCGAGTATCGCATCTGCAATTGTACCCTGGCCCCCAATGATCTCATACCATGCAGATACGGGTATCTGGGAGGATATAATAGTGGATCTTTTGCCATGCCGGTCATCGATTATATCCATCATGGTTTCCCTGTCCTGATTGTCAAACGCCTGCAGTCCGAAGTCGTCAAGAATCAATAGCTGAACGCTGGTCAGTTTTTCCAGTTCTTTAAGGTAAGTACCGTCAACCTTGCTGAGTTTTAACTTTTTAAAAAGCCTTGCAGTCACAGTATAAAGCGTTTTTATTCCTGACAGACATGCCTGGTGGCCCAGCGCCTGAGAGAGGTAACTTTTTCCTGTACCAGAAGCCCCGCAGATAATGACGTTCTCTTTTCTGGCTGCGAAGTCAAGTGTGCCCAGACGGGCAAACATATTTTTGTCCAGGTTTCGGTCTGCCGAATAGTTGATGTCAGCCATACTGGCAAGTTGCCTGAAGCTAGCTTGTCTGAGTAGCCTTTCCACCTTGCTATTTTCCCGCTGCTCCCATTGGTGATCGGTCAGCAGGGCCAGATATTCATCACATGTCATTGACGTAAGCCTGTTTTGCTCGACGTAAGTAAGATGTAATTGCGCCATGGCCCCCAGGCGCATGTTCCTTAATTTTTCAATTGTCTGATTATTCATTGCCTTAGTTTTTTGATTGTGATTATTCATATGCGGATGCACCCCGTATGTTACTATGGAAGGGTATATGGTCATTTGCGTTTTGCAGGTCCACCTCATATAAGGGCACTTTGTCCATATTATTTTTGAGTATGTTTTTGATGCGTATATATGAGCACGCATCTGTATCCAGTGCCCTTTTGCAGGCCTGGTCGAGTCTTTGAGAGCCGTATGAGCGATAGAGTTGGATAACGCCCAGGGCCCGTTTGTAGCCTATCTCCGGGTAATCCTGGGCTACAAGTATCTTTTCTACGCACGCTAGCACGTGCTGACCGTGTGGGGCCGCTTTTTGTCTAAAGAACTCCGGATTCCAATCTGAGTAAAACTTATGCGTACTGCTCAAGTGATCCGTATTGGTGATATATGCACCCTTGGCCAGATTGCGCTGGTGCATGGCTATTCTTTGGTGATTATGAAAGACTTCGATCCTGCTTTGCGTGTAATGAATCTGGGTTTCTTTCCCGATAAAACGGTACGGAACGCTGTAATAGCTTTTATCTGGAGAGAAGTATACATATCCCATCTTCTGTACTTTTGCCCTTCTAAAATCTTTCAGCTCATAGGGCGTATCCGGAAGCGCTTTTAGATACTGACGCTCTACAGTCTGGAAGAGCTCGATTCGGCTGGACTCTTTGCGTTTAAATATCAGTTCGTTATACCGCTCCAAAAGTTTACCGATCTCATTGTTAAGGTCTTCCAGTGAGAAGAAGGTTGTCTCTCTGAGTGGATAATAAATGCGTTGATAAGCAAGATGCACAGCATTCTCAACCAAGGCCTTATCCTGAGGGGAGTACCCTCTTGTGGGATTGATCGCGCAATTGTAATGGCAGGCTAGGTCCTTGAAGCTCCGGTTAATATCAGCCTCATACTTACTCGCTCTATTGACAGCTGATTTAAGCGGGGTCGCCCGGCGATTGTCTGAGACAATAGCCTTTGGAACTCCGCCATAAAATTGCAGTGCATGAACGCAGCTGGAAATCAGATCGCCGCGTGTTTGACTCATGCAGGCCCTTACATATGTGTATTGACTGCACGGAAGAATGGCTACGAATACTTCAACTTCAATAAGTTCTCCGGTCTGTTTATCGACTATATGCAGCTTCTTGCCAGCGAAATCAATAAACATTTCCTCTCCCGCCAGATGTTCTAGTTTCATCGATCCCTTTTCCTTGGGATATTTACGCCGGTAGTGTTCCAGAAACTGGGTGTAGCTGTAAGCATCCTGCGCCTGCCCAAAATATTGCTGATAATGAAATAAAAAGGTAAAACCAGGGTGGTGATGCGCCTTATTGATCCTCTCAAAATAAAGCATCAGCTCATTATGGCGTGCTGTATCAACAGTAGTATGATAGGAAAACAGCTCCGATAATTTGGCAGAATCAAAATTCAGAAGCTCTTCAAGCGAGTATTCGCTTGCCGTAAACAATTGCATGTAAGTGTTCACCGTATTCCGGGAGATCCCCAGAATCGAGCCTATCC
>DASYHR010000144.1:0-2798 GCA_035998385.1 Dyadobacter sp.
CCGTGCGCACTGGGGCTCGCCACGCCCACAGCCATTATGGTCGGGGTAGGCAAGGGGGCCGAAAATCATATACTCATTCGTGATGCGGAGAGTCTGGAAAAGGCACATGCCGTGAATGCGGTTATACTGGATAAAACAGGCACACTTACTGAAGGACGTCCGCAGGTGACGGACTGGTTTTGGACGCAGCTTGAGGGCGATATATCTTCACATGAAATCGCTGTCAAAGCGGTAGAAAACAAATCTGAACATCCGCTGGCGCAAGCCGTAGCAGGATTTGGTGAAAAACAACGGTTTCCGAAAGTCAGGAAATTTGAATCCGTAACTGCCAATGGTGTTCGTGGGGTAGTTGATGAAAAACAATACCAGATCGGTACTTTTCAGTTTTTGGAAAATGAAGGGGTTGTCATAGATGCTGAGCTGGAAAAAAAAGCTTCAGGTTTGCGGGAAGAAGCAAAAACAGTAATCGGAGTAGGTTGCAACGGACAACATATCGCAGTGATAGCGATTGCCGATCAACTTAAAAAAACATCGGCACAGGCAGTTGCCGAACTACAGAAGCAAGGTATTGCCGTGTACATGCTGACAGGCGATAATACGCAAACTGCTGCTGCAGTGGCTTTGGAAACGGGTATTAAAGACTACCGTGCCGAAGTAAAGCCTGACGATAAAATGCAGTTCGTGAAAAGTTTGCAGGAGCAGGGCAAAATTGTGGCCATGGTGGGCGATGGGATTAACGATTCTCAGGCTCTTGCTCAGGCAGACGTAAGCGTGGCGATGGGGAAAGGATCTGATATAGCGATGGATGTAGCCAAGATGACGCTCATTACTTCCGACTTGCTACTACTGCCCAAGGCACTCAAACTTTCCTCACAAACAGTCCGTACGGTGCGTCAGAATTTATTTTGGGCATTTATTTACAACGTGATTGGTATTCCTCTGGCAGCCGGTATTCTATATCCATTCAATGGATTTTTACTGGATCCAATGATTGCCGGAGCAGCCATGGCGCTGAGTTCTGTATCGGTTGTCACGAACAGTCTGAGATTGAAAGGGGCAGATTTGTAACTTGTTAAGGGAAAACCCATGGTTCTGAAGTCTTTGGAAAAGCCGGAGGTATTTCAACTCGTGCCGAAAATTTCAAATCCAATGTTTTACAGATTGCTACTTTTCGTTTTCTTACTTTTTCCTATTGTGTCTCAATCCCAGTTTTTGGTAAAAGAGATTGAGCAAACGCTCCGACGGAAAATACTGGATGATGCCAATTGGGCTATCAAACAAAAACCACAAACTGTCACTTCCGCGGCAAGCCCGCGCAGTGCCGGAACCAGGCACGATTTCTTTTCCGAAGGAGACTATTGGTGGCCCGACCCGCAGAACCCGGATGGACCTTATATCCAACGCGACGGACTGACCAATCCGGATAATTTTGTAGCACACCGGACACTGATGATCCGTTTCAGCCGGATTGTAGGAGCACTGGCATCTGCCTATAAACTGACCGGTGATACGAAGTATATCACAATTGCCTTTGAGCATATCCATGCATGGTTCATCAATCCTGAAACGAGAATGAATCCTTCCCTGCTTTTTGCACAGGCGATCAAGGGCAAAGTTACGGGCAGAGGAATTGGCATTATAGATACGATTCACCTGATGGAAGTGGCGCAGACCATACGAGTAATGGAGGGCAATAAAGTTGTGAAGGCGTCGGATGTCATAGGAGCTAAGGAATGGTTTGCTTCGTATATCCAATGGCTGATGACGCATCAGTATGGCAAAGACGAAATGGAGGCCAAAAACAACCATGGCACTTGTTGGGTTATGCAGGTCGCGTCATTTGCGGTATTGACAGAAAATAAAGAGGTAATCGATTTTTGTAAACAGCGTTACAAGACAGTTTTGTTACCTGATCAAATGGCGGCAGATGGTAGTTTTCCCCTAGAGTTAAAAAGAACCAAACCTTATGGTTATTCACTTTTTAATCTGGATGCTATGGCCACGATTTGCCAGATACTATCACACCAAAGAGATAATCTTTGGGAGTTTGAAACTGCTGATGGCAGAAGTATCAAAAAAGGAATTGAATTTCTGTATCCTTTTGTGGTGGACAGAATTAACTGGACTTTGAAACCCGATGTCATGTATTGGGAAAATTGGCCGGTTGCACAACCATTCCTCGTATTTGGTGCAGTGAATCTTCAAAATAAAACCTGGCTTCAAACATGGACAAAGCTGGAGCATTCTCCGAAAGTAGAGGAAGTGATCAGGAATCTGCCCGTCCGGAATCCGTTGATCTGGCTGAAATGAAAATAATTTGGGAGTCCGTGCCTGTTGTATGCAACTGATTAAAAAGGTAAATTTGAAATAACACTTCATCTTTCATCAATCATTATCATGCAAACAACTACACTTGTGACCCGTGAAGAATATTTTGAGCTTCTTGCAAAATCTGATGTAAAACTGGAATACCATAGCGGAGAGGTTATTGCAATGGCGGGTGCACAACCTGCCCATAACCTACTTGCAGCTAACCTTATTATTGACTTGGGATATTGCTTGAAAAAGATAGGATGTTATATTTTTACAAGCGATCAACTGATCAGAGCTGATGAATGCGACAAATACACCTTCCCCGATTTGGTGATTGTTTGTGAAAAGCCGGTTTATGAAAAATCGCCGGGAGGGCTGGATGCTTTGCTGAATCCGGAAATCATCGTAGAGGTGTTATCGGATTCTACGGAGAATTATGATCGGTTGGGAAAGTTTGATTGTTACAAGACCATTCCTTCATTCAG
>DASYHR010000331.1:0-2325 GCA_035998385.1 Dyadobacter sp.
TTTCCCGACTGCATCCTGCTGATTAATTTTGCGATGCAAAATGATGTAACTTGTAGACGAAGCAGTTCCATTTATTAAATCAATAAATACCTAAAACGATGAAAAAGCTATTCATGATCGTGCAGCTGGCATTAATTTCTGCCGGTGCATTTGCCCAGTCCGTGTGGCAGAATGACAAGGCGCATTCCCAGTTAAAATTCGATATCACTCACCTTGGCGTGTCTACGGTTAGCGGTGCTTTCACTGATTTTGATGCGACTATCACCTCTTCAAAGGCCGATTTCAGTGATGCCGTTTTCACACTGAATGCCAAAACCAAATCAATCAACACTGGTGTTGAAAAACGTGACGACCACCTCAGATCTGCGGACTTTTTCGATACTGAAGCCAATCCTGAACTTACATTTAAAAGCACTTCACTCAAAAGTGCCGGCAAAGACAAGTATACACTTTCCGGTAATCTGACGATGCATGGTGTCACCAAACCGGTCACCTTGGAGCTTTGGTACAGAGGCACAATTATCAATCAAATGTCAAAAAAGCCGGTTGCAGGTTTCCGTGCTACCGGCAAGATCAAACGCGCTGATTTCAATATAGGAGGTAAATTTGCTCCTCCGATGCTGAGTGAAGAAGTAACGATTACAGCAGACGGAGAATTTGGCTCGAAAGAATAGAGACGAAGGGTTTCTTCTAGTAAAAAAATGGGGGATGCAGCGCATTTCCCATTTTTTTATGCAGGTTGATAGTATCCAGATTGATTTTGAGATAATTCAGTCATGTTTTTGGACATTTGCAACAACTTACATTAACCGGTTAAATCTTAATATTTCCTTTACACCTCTCTAATTGTGATAGTATATATTTGAGTTTTTCATTCGAATAATTTCAAATATATCAACAATTATGAAACTAAGATTTCTACTGTTAAGTGTTCTTTTTATCACTTGCTTTCAAGTCCGGGGTCAGGTAGCGGATCATGTTGTGATAAGCGAAGTGTATGGAGGTGGTGGAAACAATGGTTCGACTTATACAAACGACTTTATTGAGCTTTATAACCCGACTTCATCGGATGTAAATCTAACCGGTTGGACTGTACAATACGCAGCTGCGGCAGGTTCGTCCTGGACTAATCGTACAGAACTCACAGGTACAATAAAGGCCAGGGGGTATTTTTTAATTCAGCAAGCTGCTGGTACCGGAGGGACTCTTCCTTTACCTACTCCGGACGTGACGGGTGCCATCCAGATGGGGGCCGCAGCCGGAAAGGTCGCCTTATGCAGCAATAATACTGTATTAAGTGGCACATCTCCGGTATCTTCTGCTATCGTGGATTTTGTCGGCTTCGGTACAACAGCAAACTTTTTTGAAGGAGCTGGCCCCGCACCTGCTCCAAGTGCTGCCAATTCAGTAGAGCGTGCGTCGGGCGATGGAGAGTGGCAAGCCGACGAAGGCAATGGCTGGGATAACAACAACAACAATCTGGATTTCCAAACATCTCTTCCTAATCCACAAAATTCGGCTTCTCCGATTGAGCCGGCTGCACCCAGCACAACACCTGCCATTACGGCAACACCAGGTACTTTGGATTTTGAAAAGGTAAATGCCAATACGACTTCTTCTGAAAAAACGCTGGTTTTGAAATTTGCCAACCTGAATGCCACAGATGCTACAGTGAGTGTTTCAGGCGCTTTCCAAATTGCAAAAGTAGCAGGTGGTCCTTACACTACCTCTTTGACATTTGGCGAATCTGATCGCAGTGCAGCCGGCGTTACGATCTATGTAATTGCTCAACCTGTGACGGCAGGAGTGACCTCGGGCACACTCACGCTGGCTCACGAGAGCTTGACGACACCGTCAACTGTTTCTCTTACAGTTAGTGGCGTTGTACCTCCTACCACCATTACCAAAATCAGTCAGATTCAGGGAACAGGCGCTCAGGCGAACGAAGGAGCTTATATGGTTGAAGCGATTGTGACTGGTGTATACAGCACATTAAGCCCTGCAGGTTTTTACATTCAGGAAGAAGATGCCGATTCGGACAATGATATCAATACATCTGAAGGAATTTTTGTAGTTGATAATAATCCTACAGTTCAGGTGGGTGACAAAGTTCTGATCACCGGAGAAGTTCAGGAGAACAATACTGCTCCTTCTTTCAATCAGGCAGTCATTACTTCTCCTGATATTTCCATTTTATCGAACAGCAATCCGCTACCAGCTTTTGTGGTAATCAATAATGCGGACTACTCCACAGTAGCAGCTGAGAAGTATGAAGGCATGCGCGTTCAGTTTGCATCTCCACTGATCGTTTCTGACGTAAGAAGT
>DASYHR010000365.1:0-2602 GCA_035998385.1 Dyadobacter sp.
TGCTGATCTGTATATAAGATTCAGGTAATTGGTGGTGCGCCGCAATCAGATTTCGCAAACTTTCAGAAATTACTTCAGGATAACGATTTACATCCTGCCAGGAATTGATCACATACTCTTTTAAACCGGCAGGCTCGCCTCCGTACCAAACATTCGTACTGAAATCCGCAACGATTTTTTGCCCATACCTGTACCCATCATCCCCGTGTCCTAAAAGCATACTTACATTCTATCTTAAACTATTGTATATTTTTTCCATATCCACATGATCACGAATTACAGCAGCAAGCCGGTCATACTGATCATTTTTAAAATCCTGAAAGCTGTAATTCTGTGTAGAAATTTCGGAAGTGTAAGCAGCAAGTATATGTTCCAAAACTACCTGATTATCCAGAATTCCATGCAGATAAGATCCCCAGGTTCTACTGTTCAGTAAATATCCGTCACTACTTCCATCGCTCAAAATTGCAACAGGTTTCTCCTCACCTTGCACCCTGGTTTCGCCCATGTGAATTTCATATCCCTCAGAAACCTCGCTGGTTTCCAGAAAAGAAAACCGGCACTGAACTGTCTTTTTATCAGAACGAAGAATCGTATGAACCGGCAAGATACCTAGTCCCGGAATTTGTTCAATATCACCTTCGACATGCTCCGGATCTTCGATCGTCTCCCCCATCATTTGAAATCCTCCGCATATACCAACGACCGTCTTTCCTGATTTGTGCGCATCCACGATGGATTTAGCCAAGCCATTATTTTTGATCGCCAACAAATCTCCGATCGTATTTTTACTTCCGGGAATGATCACTATATCAGCTTTAGCTACTTCCGAAGTATCAGCGGTGTAGTACAGATTCACTCTCGGATCCCGTTCCAGATGGTCGAAATCCGTGAAGTTTGAAAGTCGCTTCAACAAAATAACTGCCACGTTTACTTTTCCCTCTACCGAAGATTTGTACTTGGATTCCAGCGAAACAGAGTCCTCCTCTTCAATATGAATATCTCTGAAATAAGGTAATACACCAACTACAGGTAAGTTTGTCAGCTTTTCCAAAAGTGTTCTCCCTTCTTCAAAAAGCCGGCTATCTCCTCTGAATTTGTTGATAATAATTCCTTTCATGCACGCCCGCTCTTCAGGAGCAAGTAATGCGATCGTGCCATACACACTACCGAAAACACCGCCCTTATCAATGTCTGCCACCAGATAAGTGGCAGCACCGGCGTGGGCTGCCATGCGCATATTCGTAATATCGCGGTGTTTGAGGTTTAGCTCTGATATACTTCCGGCACCTTCCATCACCACAGGCGAATATGATTTTGAAAGTCGGTCGAAGGCTTGCTTTACAGCTGTAAATAATTCCTGACGGTCATTTTCCATGAAATAAGCATAGGCAGACTGATTCCCTACAGGTTTGCCATTCAATACTACTTGTGATGATCTGTCATTTGTAGGTTTGAGCAATACCGGATTCATGTCTGTACTACAGGCAATTCCTGCGGCTTCAGCCTGCACTGCCTGTGCCCGACCAATCTCCAGACCGTCCGGTGTGACGTAACTATTCAAAGACATATTCTGCGCTTTGAATGGCGCAGGCTTGTATCCATCCTGCAGGAAAATGCGACAGAATCCGGCAGCAATTACACTTTTACCTACATCGGAGCCTGTTCCAACGAACATGATCGGTTTTAATATCTTGTCAGTCATGCAAGTCAAATCGCTTTCTTATCATCAAAAATAACTGTCTGTATTTCATATCTCTACACGATCCAAAACGGCGTTTGTCAACACATCAGCAGATAAACTATCCATTGCGATACATTCTCCGCCGAGTAAAGCGGCAAGTTCTCCGGCACGACCAAATTTCAAATATCCCTGTTCGGTATCCAGTACAACAGTAGTAATTTCCTTCGCAAGTATCTCGCCTGAAAGTTGCGTTACCTGTTTCCATGCGTCGCCTCCACCTGGCAATGGCACATTCGCTTTACCATCGCTGAGTATCACCAGAAGAGGCGTAATGCCATTTTTATATTGATCCAAAACCTCGACCGTCAATTGTAACGCATGAGCCAAAGGCGTCCTGCCACCTGTTGGTAAACTTTCGAGCGCTCTTTCTGCCAGATCGACACTGAATGTAGGTTCAAGAACAATCTCTGCTTCGACACCCCGGAAGGCAATTACGCCCACCATGTCACGCTTTTGATAAGCATCTTTCAGTAAAGAAAGAACACTTCCTTTCACCGCTTCCATTCGTTGCGCTGCCGCCATAGAACCCGATGCATCCACGACGAACAAAATCAGGTTTCCCGATTTGCCTTGCCTGATTTTCTGATGTATATCCTCTTTTTGAATTGATAACTCGTCCGGATTTCTGGTTATCGCCTGCTGAATAGTTTGGGAATAATCAATATTCGCTGCTGACTCTTTTCGTTCAGATCTTACCTGAAAACCCTTGGGCGAACTAACTACTTTACTTCTTTTTCCTGCAATAGGATTCTCCGTTGGTGATATACTTTGCAATACCGGCACTTCCGTTTCCTGACCTATAGCAAAAATCTGCGTTGGCGCACAATTATCCGGCTCCCCACAATCACCATCATCTTT
>DASYHR010000410.1:0-7942 GCA_035998385.1 Dyadobacter sp.
TATCAAACCTGCCAGCTACAAACGCTACACTTTCAGAGCCAATCTTGATAACCAGATCAAAAGCTGGTTTAAGCTTACGACCAATTTTAGTTATGCCAATGCATCTATCCGTGATGTGAAGGACAATAACAACGCCGGACGTAACGCAGTGGTACTTGGAGCTTTGGGAGCACCTCCGACCATGGGTATTTACTCGGAGCACCCTGTGAGAGGGACGATTTTTACTACCAATCCATTGAAAGCAGGTTGGGATAACCCATTGGCTGCGATGTACGGACCAACGCAGGGAACCAAAGACAATCGGATATTTGGTAATGTAGTAGGAGACATCACATTGGCGAAAGGACTTTTTGTTCGCTCCAATTTTGGGGTAGACTATATGAATCATTCGAATGACTACTATCTGGATCCGTACAGAACAACAGAAGGATGGGGAAGCGACGGTAGCACACATGGTTTTGCCAACGCTACCAGAAGTAATTCTTTTACCTATCTGTGGGAAAATACGCTGAACTACGAGAAGAGCTGGTCGAAGCATAACTTTTCAGCACTGGCAGGAACAACCGTTCAGAAGAACAATTGGAATAACGCATACATAGCAGGTCGTGATTTCCCTGCAGATGGTATTGTGAAGACGATCAATGCGGCGAATGAAATTACAAATGCTTATACGGAACAGTCGGAGTGGTTCCTGAATTCCTATCTGGGACGTCTGATGTACAACTTTGATAGCAAATACCTTCTTACTGCGAATTTCCGTGCGGATGGTTCTTCGAAATTGGCGAAAGGTAATCAATGGGGTTTCTTTCCGTCAGTATCTGCCGGATGGAGAATCTCAGCGGAGCCTTTCATGCAGGATGTGAAGTTTATCAATGACCTGAAAATTCGTGGGGGATGGGGACAAAATGGTAACCAGGAAGGTTTGTCGAATTACGCCTCTTACGGGCTGAACAGCTACACCCGCCGTACGCCCACCAGCCCTCCGTCAGGACCAGCGATTACACGTCCAACTTATGCGCCGAATCCGGATTTGAGATGGGAAACTACCACGCAAACCAACATCGGGGTAGATGTGAGCATGCTTCAGGGCAAGATCACTTTAGCTTTGGATGCTTATTTGAAGAAGACCAATGATCTGTTGCTGAATGTACCGCTTCCAAATACAACGGGTTACAGCTACATCCCGCGTAACTCGGGTAAGCTGGAGAACAAGGGATTGGAAATGGTGTTATCCACAGTCAATTTTGATAAAAACGATTTTCAGTGGACTACCGATTTCAACATCGCTTTCAACCGTAATAAAATTACAGAACTACAGCTGAGCAAAGTGTACCGTTATGCAGATGTGGAAGGAAGAAGTGATCAGATTATTATCCTTCAGGAAGGTGCTTCCCTGGGTACATTTTACGGCTACATTTCAGATGGTGTAAACCCTGAAACAGGAGATATCATGTATCGGGATGTGAATGGCGACGGTGCCTTTACGCCTCAGGACCGCACAATACTGGGTTCTGCACAGCCTAAGTTTACGTATGGGATGAACAATAATCTTACGTACAAGGATTTCAGTCTGTCATTCCTGTTTCAGGGTTCACATGGAAATAAGGCGTTCAATGCATCCCGCCTGGAAACGGAAGGAATGTATGACAGCAAAAACCAGTCTACGGAAGTATTGAGACGCTGGCAAAATCCCGGCGATATCACAGATATTCCACGTGCTACGGATGGAAATGTGAATAACTCACTGATTTCTTCCCGTTTTGTGGAGGATGCATCTTTCCTGAGACTAAAAAGTACGACGCTGTCATACAACCTGAATAAGGATTGGGCAAGCAAAATCAGAATGAGCCGTGCATCGATCTATGTTACTGCACAAAATTTGTTCACGCTGACCAAGTACAAAGGGTTTGATCCGGAAGTGAATGCATTTACGTCAAGTGGTGCTACTCTGGGTATTGACTACGGTACCTACCCGGTTTCCCGGGCATTCGTTTTGGGTCTCAATGTTCAGTTTTAATCGAGAGAATTCATGAAAAAATTAAGTTATATAGCCGTTTTATTAGGGACTGCAATCATTTTGCCTTCCTGCCAGGATCAACTGGACCTGCAGCCTATATCACAAACTGTGGTAGGTAACGATGGTAGTGGTACAGCTGGTTCGTCTATTACCAATGCCGCAACCGCTGAATCTGCCCTTGCAGGAGCTTATGCCATATTCAGAAATGGTTCTGCCGAGTATTACGTAATGGATTATTTTATCATGGGTGATGGCCGGTCGGATAACTCCTATGCGGGTGCAGACAATGCTGCATGGTTTGAAGTTGATGAATTCAGAATACTTTCTACCAATGCAGTAGCGGCACGCGACTGGAGTTACCTTTACAATCATATTGCAAGTGCCAACGCGATCATCAACAATGTTCCCAAGGTGACAGACGCTTCCCTGACGGCTGAACGTAAAGCACAGATGATCGGTGAAGCCAAATTTATCAGAGCCAGAGCATATTTCGATCTTGTTCGTTTATACGGCGATGTGCCTCTGGTCGTAGACGAGTTGCCAACGATTACTTCTTCCAACATTGAAGAGATTTATGATCAGCTCTATCCGTCGAGGACTTCGGCAGATCAGGTATATGCGCAAATCATCAAAGATCTTGACGAAGCTGCGACAACAGTGCCTAAGTCAGGACCCAACAAAATGACTGTAACACCGGGTGCAGTGTATACGCTCCTGGCGAAGGTGCATGCCACCAAACTGGATTGGGCCAAAGTGAAAACCAGCACTGATGCTGTAATTGCATTGGGCTATTCTTTGTTACCCAACTTCGAGGAGCTGTGGGATGGAAATCACGAAAACAGTGCGGAGTCCATTTTCGAGTTGAATTTCACGGATTGGGCAACCGGCGGAAACTGGGGATCTTCAATGTTTTATGGTACGGACTGGAAGAAATTCAACACACCTTCCAATGACCTGATCAAAGCTTATGACGACGAAAAGGATGTGGTGCGTAAAGCATCAACGATTTTTACAGCAAACGTTACTGGTAAATGGTCTGACAGGTATTGGCCGTTAACCACTTTTCCTTTTGCTTACAAAATGCGTAAAACGGATGCTTCTCAAAACATCATCATGTACCGTTTCGCAGATGTATTGCTGCTGAAAGCAGAGGCATTGAACGAAACAGGTGACCTTGCCGGCGCCAAAACGATCTTGAATCAGGTACGCACGCGTGCCAAGTTGCCTGCAAATACCTCGGCAGACCAGGCTTCTTTGCGTCTTGCCATTGAAAAGGAACGTCGTCTTGAACTGGCTTTCGAAGGGCAGCGCTGGTATGACCTTGTGAGAACAGGACGTGCAGTATCCGTTATGCAGGCTGTAAAAGATGGAAATGGAAATAGTCTGAATTACAGCTTAAACGAGGCAAAACTGCTTTTGCCCATTCCTCAGGGAGAGATGGATAAAAACGTTAGCCTTATTCAAAATCAGGGTTACTAACTAAATCTTATGGCTGCATTGGCTTCACAAACAAGTGTAAGCCGGTGCAGCCATTTATTTAAAATAGACATAATGAAAAAACTAACATGGTTTTCCGGGTTATTCCTGAGCATTTGGGTTCAGGGTTGCTCGGCAGATACACCCAATGAAAATACCCAACAGCCCGGTTCAGATAATGGTGAAAAGGCAGCGGTGTGGGTCACTAATGGCTCACAGGCTAAGCTGCTACAGCAGGACAATCCTATCAATATCAGCAGCGGAACTCAGGCAGGTGCATCTTCCAATCTGATTAAAATTGATTTCGCTACCAGGCTTCAGGAGATGGAGGGTTTTGGTGCAGCCCTTACCGGTTCATCTGCTTATCTGCTTAACCAAAAAATGAGTGCTTCTCAGCGCGAAGATCTTTTAAAGGATTTGTTTGATGCTAAAGACGGTATCGGAATCAGCTACTTACGCGTGACGATGGGCGCGTCCGATTTTTCGCTGGAAGATTTTACATACAATGATTTATCCGCAGGACAAACAGATCCGGAGCTTGCTAAATTTTCAATTGCAAAAGATCAGGATGATCTGATTCCGATGCTGAAGGACATTTTGAAAATTCAGCCGGGAATACGCATCATGGCAACACCCTGGTCGGCGCCGGCGTGGATGAAGTCAAACGGTAAACTGGCAGGTGGCAGTCTGAAAACGGAATGGTATCCATCCTTTGCTAAATATTTTGTAAAGTATCTGGACGCTTACAAAAAGGAAGGCATCACCATTGATGCGATATCGGTTCAGAATGAACCCTTGCATGAAGCAGCATATCCATCGATGGCCATGGATGCAGCCGCACAGAATGTGTTTATCAGGGACCATCTCGGACCGCTTTTCAAAACCAGTGCGGTCAAACCTAAAATTTTACTTTATGATCACAACTGGGATCGTCCGGATTATCCGATTACGATATTGAGCGATGCGCAGACCAATCCATTTGTGACCGGATCGGCGTTTCATGCCTATGGAGGGAGTGTGTCAGCGATGAGTGAGGTACACGACAAGTTTCCCGACAAAGGACTCTACTTTACAGAAATATCGGGCGGCCGCTGGGCTACGAATTTTTCAGATAACCTGAAATGGAATATGTCGAATATCTTCATAGGAACTGCCAATAACTGGTCGAAAAACGCTCTTTTATGGAATCTGGCTTTGGATGATAACGACGGGCCGAAGAATAAAGGTTGTAATGATTGCCGCGGCGTAGTGACGATTTCAGCCAATGGCTCTGTTACTAAAAATGTAGAGTACTACACGATCGCGCACATGTCGAGATTTGTGAAACCAGGGGCTTTCAGGGTGCAGTCCGACAAGTTTTCGTCTGCAAGCAAACTGGAAAGTGTAGCATTTTTAAATACAGACGGCAGCAAAGTACTGGTGGTATTAAACCAGAGTTCCGAAAGTCAGAAATTTACAGTTGCTGATAGTTCTCAAAACTACAACTACACGATTGAACCCAATTCAGTCGCAACCATAGTTTGGAAATAAGAGTGATTTTATTGAAAAAGATAGCCTGTTTTGCTGATGTGCAGAGCAGGCTTTTTTTCTGACGAACTCTGTGCCGTAGTACGTTCCCGACCTGTTTTCTTTCTGATATACCGCACAGCCGGAATTTCAATATAAGTCGTAACAAGCCAGGCCAAAGCAATACAAATCGCCAGACAAATGAAAAGCGACGGGTAGATTCCCAATCCCAAATTTCTGAATGATTCGATCAGATTGAGGCCAATGTACTGATGTAAGAGATACAGACTATATGATATTTTACCTAAAAAAAGAAGAGGTTTGATGTTGAGAAAGGCAAGCTTGCCAGCGACAAAAAGAACGAAAATGATGTGATAAAAAATGATCAGAGCACTGTGTTCATAGATTCCGAGAATATACATCGTTCTGCCTCCCTTATCATGTAAATAAATGGAAGCCAGTATGCAGATTGCACAGGCTACTATATGCTGAGGTTTTAATTTATCATATTTGATTTTGTAAAAGATAATACCTGAGAGAAATAGCGGGAAGTGATTGATTAAATGTACTTTTTGTAACGCCAGCAAATATAGCTTCGGGTAGTATGATCCAAAAAAATGAAAGGCTATAATTGAAAAAAGTAAAATGAAACCAATCTCAATAATGTTCTTCAACTTTCCGCTCACGTAAACCATCAGTATCCAGAAGTAGAACCAGAGTTCAATAAGTAACGTCCAGTAAGATCCGTCCAGATCTTCCATTCCAAAATAAGAAGGGAACATGGTCAGGTTTGCAAGTACTTTCGGAATGGTGAGTGTATCCGGTTCGTAAATCATCACAAAAGCGGTTGTGAACAACACACAAACCCAGTAGGTGGGATAAAGTCTTGAAAATCGGCTGGTTACGAAACCCTGCCAGCGATCAGTATGGTTGATAGTCAGAAAAATCACGAAGCCGCTTATCATAAAGAAGATATCGACTCCGGTTACGCCATAGCTAAATTGCCAACCTAATTCGGCGCCATTCTTATTGATTGTAAAATGAAATAAGACTACAGCCAGGGCGGCTATACCTCTCATTGCATCCAATTCAAGCAGACGATCTTTCATTGGTTGATAGTGTGTTAGTTTAAAGGGTTTACATTGTAATTACTTACAAGTAATTGTATCTTCAAATCTAATCATATCCCCCTAATGTAGAAAAGATAATAGCCTGTTTTTTCCGGAAACCCGGTGGAGATGCTTCCTGCACACTTTTGCTTAACGACGTCTTCTTTTTCGGGCAGGTGCTTTTTTCTTTACTACCTTTTTTCTTACCACTGGTTTAACAACTTCAGGCTCTTCTTCCGGTTCCTCATCTATAGCTATTTCTTCCGTTTCAGGTGATCCAATATCATAGGTTGAAGTACCTGCTAAATAAGGAAGCGTGGCATAAATTGTTTCATTAAGATCTGTCATTTTATCAATGGCCTTTAGCCTGAATGCGTAGGAATGTACAGTGGGTTTCAATCTATAACTTTCATGAACTCTTGGCGACCAGCTATCGTCTCCGCCCAGTCCCATTTGCGCCTTATCGAGATTTACGACAGTGATATTACCTCTTTCAAGTAGTGCCTTGGGTGCTTTTGCCCGAAAGAGTGCCTCGTCGGTATAATCATGTACGTTCACATTAAAAAGAGAATCACTGACAGCCAGCAATCCAACCCCCTCTGAATTCGAAATGACAGCATAACGTACATCCGTTTTGTTGCCATTTTCCTGAGGATAAATGTACGGGAAATGCTGATCCGCTACATCGCCTGTATAGAGGCCCACACGGGCTGCTGTTTTTCTGTCAGCGTACGTTTCAAAAGGACCTTTACCAAACCATTGTAATTTGTTGAAATCAGATGGCATTTGAAGTTGCATACCTATTTTGGCAAAAAGCGGCCACGCCTCAGAAGGAGAGAATGAGTTACGTACATGAATATCGCCGGTTGCATATACAGTGTAAATGGTATGAACTTGTATCTTGCTGGTAGCCGAGGCTAATACCTGAGCTAATATAACACGTGTTGCATGCGTGTTGATCCGTTCCGTTTTCATATCAGACGAGATCAGTTTGAGACTATCCAGCCCCGCCTGGCGCCAAACAGATGCAAAACTCTTTTCACCACCGCCTTCATCGTTATCGGTAGGCACGCGCCAGAAATCAGGGCGCATTCCTTTTTCCAGCATTTCATCTTTTTTGTTTTTGAAAGAAACAATTCCGCCTTCCCGTTTGTCAAATGTGACAGAGAAAAACTGCCCGGTGATCATCAGTCGGCTGGAGTTAAGCTGACTTACGCGCAAGGCTGTATTGTTTGTAATAGACAGTACGGGTTTTGTAAAAGCCGGAGTGGCGACGGGCGTTTGTTGCCATGCGACTTCGTGGCCTTTGGGTGCCCAGGATTGTTCTGTTTTTAGCACCAGACTCAGGTTCAGGAAATATTCGTTGCCGGCTGTTTTTCCGGCTGGTAATTCATACGGTATAGCAATCTGCTGTATCTGTCTTGGCAATGCATTCAGATTTGTGATATTCCCTTTTGAAATGATTTTGCCATTTTCCTGCAACGACCAGTTGAGATCGAACTTGTTGAGTGAGGAGAAATCATAGTTATTCCTGAGCAAAACTGTTTTTTGTCCGTTGCGTAATGTGTCGGGCATTTCGAAGCGCACGTGCTGATACACCTTTTTAACTTCATTCAGTTCAGGTTGAGGGACGCGGTCGGGATTCACAAGTCCGTCGCCTGCATTGGCTCCGTCGATTCGGTTGTAAAAATCCCAATAGGAGCTTCCGTCTTCCCGCTTCAGTTTTAAACCCTGATCCACCCAATCCCAGATAAAGCCTCCCTGCATAGTTGGATATTTCTCAATCACATCCCAATATTCTTTGAGATTTCCGACGCTGTTGCCCATGGCATGT
>DASYHR010000563.1:0-3008 GCA_035998385.1 Dyadobacter sp.
AGTGCCTCTCCATATTCAAATAAATGTTAATAACTACAGTTATCCACACTGTGGATAACAGGTATTTAACATGTAATTAACTGTTAGTCAGTATGTAGATAATTTGTCAACAAGTTATCCACAAGTTGGCTGTGGATAACAATGTGGAGAATATCCGGGTGAAAAAAGAGAAAGGGTTGCCCGGAAGTCTGACACTTCTGAACAACCCTTTATCAATATGATGGGTGTAATTGAGCTTACGCTTCTACATCATAAATGACTACTTTCTCCCAAAGATGTGCGTTCTCTTCGATGAATTTTTTGTGAAGCGGGTGTACCTGATATACATCGTGACCTGCTTCGTCGTCGAAAATAAGAATTTCAGCGAAGTCATAAGTTGCATCAATAACCGGGCGACGTGTTGCTGCAGGAGGACCGATATATACAGACTTGATTGATTCGATTGCTTCCAGTGATTTTATACCAGCCAGTAACTGTGCACGGGCTTCTTCATTCTCTTTTTCTTTCAGCCAAAAAAATACGTTGTGTACAAACATGTTATATGTATTGATAAAAATTGAACAGAATTGTCGGGCACTAATTTCGGTGAAAAGAAGCAATAGTTAAGAATTTACTTCGGATTTAGTGGGATCGTTGGTTTCTTTTTCTTGATCAACTAAAGGCTTCTCGAGTTTGAAAGAAAAAGTGGTTCCTTTATCCGGTTTTGACAAAACTGCGATTTTGGTGTCGTGTGCATTGATGATGTGTTTTACAATTGCAAGGCCTAATCCGGTACCGCCGCGTTCTTTCGACCGGCTTTTGTCAACCCTGTAAAAACGTTCGAAGATTCTGTTGAGATGCTCCTGCGGAATACCCGGCCCGTTATCGCGCACCGATATCTCCACGTGTTTTTTGGTCTCACTGAAATGTACGATTACTTTACCATCTTCATTTCCGTATTTAATCGCATTTTCAATCAGATTGAGCATCACCTGTTCGATGCGATCCTGATCCGCCATAACCCAAACTGCATCAAGATCTTCAGGTTTTACTCGTAAAGACACATTTCTCTGTGAAGCCACGTTTTCCAGTCTGCTGAAGATATTGATCGTCATTCGGCGAATATCAATCCGCGTCATGTTCATTTTTATATCCCCGGTTTCCATTTGCGACAGAACCAGGAGGTCTTTCACCAATACATCAAGACTGTCCAGGTTATTAGCTGCTTTCCTGAGAAAACGTTCCCTCACATTTTCGTCTTCCATTGCTCCGTCCAACAGCGTGTGGATAAATCCCTGAGCGGCAAAAATAGGTGTTTTGAACTCGTGTGAAACATCCGCCAGGAATTCACGACGGAACAGTTCAAGCTTTTTTAACTCATCGATCTCCTTCTGTTTTTTTGTCACATATACAAAGATTTCATCGTTAATAGTCTTCATCGGGTTCGACTCCTGAATCAGCTTTTTTCGGGGAGTCATATTGAAATCCCTCATTTTTAACTTATGAATAGTACGGTACATTTTATTCACTTCTCTGAAAACGAGAATATCCACTGCGTAAAGAACCAGAAAAAAAGAGGATAAAAAAGCTGCTATAGCTGCCACAAATAGCATACTCACATTGGCTCCATCCACAAAAGCAAGAAACGCAGTGGTGATAGCTGAAATGAGGAATGCCAGTATAAAGGCTATAAATCGGGGACTAAGAGACATTCTTTAATTATCAACGGTTAGTGGTTAATTGTTATTTGGGTGAGTTTAGGGCACGCGGCTTTGGGCAAAGGTTAGTCGGTCCTATGCCCCATGCCGTAACCCCCATGCCCTTTGCGCCATTACAAAGTTAATACTCTGTTACAAGGAATAGGTGGTTTGTTGATGTTGTGGTAACATTGTTAATAATGAGGTAATATTGAGTTTTGCTAAAATTGAAAAAGGAGGCAGCCGAACGACTACCTCCTTTTCAGTATACAACGTCGTGCTACTTAGAACCCGCCTCTGTATTTATATGTGCTTGAAACTTTATCGATAGCGACGATGTAAGCCGCAATACGCAATGATACTTTATATTTTACAGATGTCTCATACACTTTGTCGAACGAATCTTTCATGATTCTATCGGTTCTGCGGTTTACCCTTTCCAGGGTCCATTTGTAGCCAATTCGGTTTTGAACCCATTCAAAATAAGAAACGGTAACACCACCTGCATTGGCAAGAATATCGGGCACCACCATGATTCCTTTTTCATTGATGATATCATCAGCTTTCGATGAGGTAGGGCCATTTGCACCCTCTACAATCATTTTCGCCTGGATGCTCTCTACATTTCTACGGGTAATCACGTCCTCCTTTGCAGCAGGAACGAGCACATCTACAGGAATAGCAAACAGATCGTCGCCGGAAATAAGCTCGGCTCCGGAGAAACCTTCCAAAGATCCTTTATTATTATCTCTATAAGCCACAGCAGCTGCGATGTCGATGCCTTTATCATTGTAGTAAGCACCGGAAATGTCGCTGATTGCGTGAATCGCTACACCACGATCTCTCAATAACAGTGCAGCGTGCGATCCTACATTCCCAAATCCCTGTACCACTGCAGTCGCACGGTAGGGGTTAATTCTGAGCTTTTCCATACCCGCAAGCGCAGAAACCATTACTCCACGACCGGTAGCCTCAGTACGACCCAGTGACCCACCGAGCACCAATGGTTTTCCGGTCACTACGGCCGGAACCGTCATTCCTTTGGCTTTGGAATATTCGTCCATCAGCCATGCCATTTCACGAGGTCCTGTTCCCATATCCGGCGCAGGGATATCTTGGTCCGGTCCGAAAACGTCCAGCATAGCGGTGGTATAGGCGCGCATTAAACGTTCCATTTCGCCAGCCGACATTTCTCTGGGATTACAGGCAATTCCGCCCTTTGCACCACCATAAGGAATATCTACAACAGCACATTTCCAGGTCATCCACGCAGCAAGTGCTCTAACTTCATCCAGATTTACCTCTGGATCGAAACGTATTCCTCCTTTGCTT
>DASYHR010000565.1:0-2576 GCA_035998385.1 Dyadobacter sp.
GGAATCATTATCCTTTTTTGAAAACTGTGGATTTCAGTTTTTACCTTTATTCTGATGTTGATATGATTGTCAAACTTCAGACTTGTGATCCCGCTGGGATTCGAACCCAGGACCCATACATTAAAAGTGTATTGCTCTACCAGCTGAGCTACGGAATCATTGTTGGTTTACTGTTCAACTCAGTTGTCTGTCCCAAGGGTCTTGAACCCTTACCTCTACACCGCAGGTGCCTGCTTCATGTATTGCTCTACCAACTGAGCCGGGGAAGAAGTATATCTGTATAATTCAGAAATACTTTTTTACTTTTTCTTATTTCAATGAATCTTACAATTTGTTGGATTAGCCGTTGCGTTTTCCTTAATTGCGATGCAAAAGTAGAATTCTTAAAAGTATAATGCAAATCCTGTTCAATAAAAAACTGTCTATTTTTCTTCTGACCATTCTTTTTTTACCACAAAATCAGGTAATTTCTGCTAGTTTAAAAGAGCTAAAATCTGCTGATTCTCTGTTTGCTATGTCTAAGTATACAGAGGCAGAAGTTTTGTACAAAAAAAATTTTCAAAATGAGGAAAAAAATAATCCAAACCTTCTTTTAAAGCTTGCTTTCCTGTCTGAAAAAAGAAATAACTACACATCCTGCCTCTTTTACCTCAGCAAACTCGCCCTCACCAAACCTTCAAGGGCTCTTTTCGAAAAAATGGATAATTTGGCGAAAGAGCAAAATCTAACAGGCTATGAGTTCGATGATTATAACTATTTCATAATTTTTTATCGACGTTATGGTGAGTACATTCCGATATTGCTCCTAACTTTGGGCGCCTACATTGTTTTTATAATGGTATTAAAAACGAGAAGGCATGAGTCCATTTTATTGATACATAAGATATCCACGCTGGTTTATCTTTTGGTTATTCTGGGAATGATCCATATTCCTTCGTTATACAAAACGGCACTTATCGCCCACGACAACACATTTCTAAGAGAGGAACCCTCATCGGCCTCCGGTGTAATAGAAGTCGTAAAAAAAGGCCATAAGCTGATTCTGTTTGGGTCTGTTGATCACTGGAACAGGGTGATATGGAACAATAAAATAGTATACATACGCAAAAATGATCTACTGAGCATCTGAACACCCATTGCTGGTATTATTTTTGTAACCGATAAGTTTTGTTTAGTTTTAAGGGTTAACTTTTTTTTAAATTAATTGATGTATGAAAAAGCCAATGAAAAGTTTTTTACTGTTTGTGATGAGTGTTGCTGTAATGGGTTCAATCGTATCCTGCAAAGAGGAAGGTCCTCACAAAGATGATATTGCGAAATTCTCAGCAGCAATTAACACCCAGCCCGCTGTAGGTACTGGCGCTTTTGAATACAATAAGGTCACCAAAGAGCTTACCTATAACATTTCCTATAGCGGAGTAACACCAACAGCCGTATCTATCAATAACGCTGATCCGGCATGGGAGAGAGGTTCTGTACTATTCCCTTTGTCGGGATTCTCAACTTCGCAAGTAACGGGTAAAACACGTGCACTTACAGATGCTGAAGTGAGAATGCTTCTCGTAGGGCAACTTTATGTGAACATTACTACAGCAGCAGACCCTAACAAGGAATACCGCGGACAAATTCTGTCTGTTGAATAATTATATAGAGATCTAAAATGAGGAAAGGGGCTTTAATAGCCCCTTTCCTCATTTTAGATCATTTCTTTTATTTCTTCTTTTTCTTCTTTCTGCTGCCTTCATAGTCTTCGACCTCCTTCATCAGCGCATTAAGATCATAACCCGTATCTGCCGTAAAATCGAGTGTTTCAGAATAGTCCTGAGCGCTTATCTTCACTACTTCAACCGGTTTGTCAAGATAAGCCTCAATTTCCACAAGCAAGGGTTTTTCTTCCGGACTACAAAATGATACCGCCAGACCTTTCTGTGTTCCGCGCCCTGTTCGTCCGACACGGTGTACGTAGTTCTCGGGCTGTTCTGGCAGATCGTAGTTAATCACATAATCCACATCTGCTATATCAATCCCTCGTGAACTGATATCTGTTGCTACAAGCACTTTAACCTTGCCGCTCCTGAACTCGTTCAAAGCCACAAGCCGATCAGCCTGTTCCTTGTCCCCGTGAAGGGTCGCACTTTTGAGTCCCATTCTGTCCAAAGCACTGCATACCCGCTCCGCTCTAACTTTGGTTCTTACAAATACCAAAATTTTACTTTCTGAATTTTCTTTTATAATTCTCTCAAGAAAAAAACGCTTATCGTCCATCCCCACAAAGGCTACCGAGTGCGTGATATTTCGCGCCACCGGGTTATTAGGAGATATTTGGATGCGGATCGCGTTGCGTACCAGGGAATAAGCCAGCTTTTTAATTTTCTCGTTGATCGTTGCTGAGAAAAATAGCGTCTGCCGGTTTTTGGGTAAATGTTTTACCAAATCCTGAATGTCTTTAATAAAACCTAAATCCAGCATGTGATCGGCTTCATCCAGCACTAGCATTTCAACCTGATTGAGCTTAATAAATCCCTGGCTCACGAGGTCAAACATTCGTCCCGGTGTAGATACTAAAACATCTATCC
>DASYHR010000582.1:0-2704 GCA_035998385.1 Dyadobacter sp.
TGGGAACGTTGTTGTCGTTGTATGAAGATTATCCGGAATACTTTGAAACCCTGAACACCAATATACCTGAGAGTAACGACGCCGTACCCGATCTGCTTGACGAGGTATTGTTTAATCTCAGATGGATGCTAACCATGCAGGATCCTGCTGACGGTGGAGTCTATCATAAACTCACGAACGCGAGATTTGATGGCATGGTGATGCCGGTTGCCTGCGACAAGCCAAGGTATGTGGTTCAAAAAAGTACGGCAGCCACACTGGATTTTGTGGCGGTTATGGCGCAATCGGCCCGGATATTTAAAGGTTTTGAAGCGCAACTTCCCGGCCTTGCCGATTCCTGCACCTCCGCAGCAGTAAGTGGCTGGCAATGGGCGAAAAAGAATCCGGAGTTGTTGTATGAACAGGATGAGATCAACAAAAAATTTGCTCCCGGAATCCAGACCGGAACTTATGGTGACAGGAATGTATCGGACGAATGGATATGGGCTGCCGCGGAAATGTACGCACTTACAGGCAAGCCGGATTATATAAAAGGTATTGATTTCCAATTGGAGAAACCTTTGAGCCTGCCCGGATGGAACCAGGTAAAAACATTGGGTTACTATACCTTGTTAAGAAAAGGAGAGCAATTGAAGCCTGAGGGAACATTGTTATCTGACGTGAAAAAATCACTTGAAGCTTATGCGGACGATCTGATTGCCGGATTGGAAAAGCAACCCTACCATACTGTAATGGGGAAAAAAGCTACTGATTTCGCCTGGGGGAGTAGTTCGGTTGCGGCGAATCAGGGGATCGCACTTTTGAATGCTTACCGTACATCAAAAAATGTGGCGTTTCTCAGTGCAGCGAAAGGTAACTTTGATTACCTGCTGGGAAGAAACGCCACAGATTATTGTTTTCTGACCGGAACAGGGACGCGGCAGGTAATGCACCCGCACCACCGTATTTCCATGGCTGACGGAATTGCGGAACCGCTGCCGGGTTTGTTGTCAGGCGGGCCAAATCCCGGGCAGCAGGATAAGTGTACGACCTACCCCAACAAGTTTGCCGACGAATCCTTTACGGACCACGACTGTTCCTATGCATCCAATGAAATAGCAATCAACTGGAATGCACCGTTGGTGTATCTGGCTGCTGCCCTGGATGCCCTGAGTTCCAGAGAGAAATAGTTTAGGCCTTCTTTTTAGCCGACTCTACAGGTATATCGGGAGGCATTTCATTGTAACCCTTCTGATCCGTCATATTGGTTTTTTCGCTCTTGTTCTCAGCATCTTTTTCAACCTTTTTAGCTGGTTTTTTGCTGTCATCTTCATGGCGATCTTCATCTTCTGCTCCTGACGGAGATGGAGATCCGCCTGCTACATTTTCATTCTTCGCGCTCATAGTATATGTTGATTATTGATATTATTCCGGTCTAAAAATGTGTGCCCGGGATCGTGATGAGTCGGTCTGCTTCAGGGTGAAATTATGCTTATTAGTAGCAGGAATGATATTTTTGTTGGTGCATTTACTTAATTTAATAACTGGCACTTCCGGAAATAATTTTGGAATGCTTACCTTTTGCTATGAATCAATCCCAAAAAGATACGACGTCGACTCCCAGAACCGCATTACTCGTAGGTGCGACCGGGTTAATTGGTAAACAATTGCTGACTAAACTTTTACATGTACCGTATTATGACAAAGTGGTTGTCCTTACCCGGCGTTCACTGGGCATGGTACATACCAAGCTGGAGGAGGTTATTTTTGATTTCAATAATCCAAACGCTTCGTTAGTAAAGGGCAATGACATATTCTGCTGCCTGGGAACCACAATTAAAAAAGCAGGATCCAAGGAGGCGTTTAAAAAAGTGGATCTTGTATATCCTTTGAGCATTGCCCGACTTGCATTGAAGAACGGGGCGGAGAAATTTCTGATTGTAACTGCGATGGGTTCAGATGCTGAATCTGGTATATTTTACAACCAGGTAAAAGGGGAGGTGGAGAAGGGCCTGTCGCTGATAAACTACCCGACACTACATATTTTCCGACCATCCTTGTTGTTGGGAGACCGGCAGGAGACACGTCTGGGCGAAAAAGCAGGAGAAGTACTTGCTACTATTTTCAAACCGCTCATGTTTGGACCGTTGAAAAAGTACCGTGCTATTGATTCCGGCAAAGTAGCAAATGCAATGCTTGCCTTTGCCAGAAAGTCCGAAAGGGGAACTTTTGTTCATGAGTCCGACGCATTACAAGCATTCTGACACATGCAGAACCACCTTGTTATCCGGTACGCCATGGAGGCAGATATGGATGTGATCTACGATATGATTTGTGAATTGGAGAACCAGCAACTTGATAAAGTTGCTTTTTCCAGGGTATATCTCAAAAATATTCAGAATCCTGATATCGACTATTTTCTGGCAATTTTGGACGATAAGTCAGTAGGTATGGTCAGCTGCCATGTGCAGGGATTATTACACCACGCGGCATTGGTAGCCGAAATTCAGGAAATGTTTGTGTATGCCGACTACCGCTCGCAGGGTATTGGCGAACTGCTGATGACCAGAGTGGTACAATATGCCATACAAAAAGGGGCTATTCAAATGGAAGTTACTTCCAGAGCCACAAGAGAGGCAGCGCACCGGTTTTATGAACGAGAAAGTTTTCTGAAGTCGCATGTGAAACTCGTCAGGTATCTCGACAAAATGTAAAAAGCATCCCG
>DASYHR010000584.1:0-2281 GCA_035998385.1 Dyadobacter sp.
AGCTACCCCAAACAAGGCAATAAAACCAACACCTGCAGAAATACTGAATGGCATATCTCTCAGCAAAAGCGCGAGTACGCCGCCGATTGCGCTCATCGGGATAGCCGTATAAATCAAAAGTGATTCCTTGAAAGACCCGAAAGTAAAGTAAAGCAAAAGGAAAATTAGTGCCAGTGCGATCGGCACTGCGATCACCAACCGGGCTGACGCCTTTTGCAGGTTTTCAAAGGTGCCTCCGTAGGTAATAAAATAACCTGTCGGCAGAAGATTTGTACCGGATAGCTTAGTCTGAATATCTTCGACAACACTTTGTACATCACGGTTCCGTACGTTGAACCCAATCACAATACGGCGCTTTCCATCTTCACGACTGATCTGCGCCGGACCTTCTTTAAATGATACAGATGCCACCTGCGACAGAGGAATCTGAGTTCCGTCGGCCATGGCCACGAACAAATCACTTACATCTTCAATAGAAGAACGGTTGGCACTATCCAGGCGAACCACCAGATCAAATTTACGCTCATTTTCAAACACAACCCCCGCAGCTTCACCTGCGAAAGCGGTACGAACGGTGCGGTTGATATCTTCGATATTCATTCCGTAACCGGCAATTTTGGCACGGTCATATTCGATGGTTATCTGAGGCAATCCGGTTGTCCGTTCAACCTGCGGACTTGTTGCTCCCTGTACGGATTGAATCACCTCTGCAATTTTTGGCGCAATTGCAGCCAGCGTGTCAATATTTTCACCAAAAACCTTAATGGCAACATCCTGTCGTACGCCGGTCATCAATTCATTAAAACGCATTTGTATGGGTTGATTGGCTTCGAAAAATACACCCGGAATATCCTCCAGCTTTTCCTCAATCTTACTGGCGAGTTCCGAATAGCTTTTGGTGGTTTTCCATTCACTTTTTGGTTTTAATAAAATAATAAGATCGGTCGCTTCGGGAGGCATCGGATCTGTAGGCACTTCTGCACTACCCGTTTTCCCAACCACCATTTTCACCTCTGGAAATGACCGGATGATCCGGCTTGCCTGCATCGAGGTTTCTACGCTTTGTGAAAGCGAAGTGCCCTGCGGAAGGATGCAGTGAAATGCAAAATCACCCTCTTCCAGTTGCGGGATAAACTCGCCACCCATTCTTGTAAATAATAAGATAGCCACAGCAAATACAGCTACAGTAGCCAACACAACTGCTATTCTGAAACGAATCGCCCACAAAAGAACAGGTTGATAAAATGCCTGAATCCGGCCCATCATTTTATCTGAAAGAGTCTTCTTGTCAGACAAACTCTTAGGAAGCACAAGTGCCGACATCATTGGAATGTAGGTCAGCGAAAGAATCAACGCACCCAGAATAGCGAACGAAACAGTCTGCGCCATCGGGCCAAACATCTTCCCTTCAATACCCACCAGCGCAAGGATCGGAATATAGACAATCATAATAATGATCTCGCCAAAGGCTGCACTGCTGCGGATTTTAGAAGCAGAGTCGTACACTTCCTGATCCATTTCATCCTGCGTTAACCGGTGTGTGGATTTCCTTAACGCGAGGTGATGCAGTACAGCTTCAACAATGATCACAGCCCCGTCTACAATCAACCCGAAGTCAATCGCTCCCAGGCTCATCAGGTTCGCAGAAACGCCGAAGGTATTCATCATACCCAGAGCAAAAAGCATAGCCAGAGGAATAGCAGAAGCCACAATCAGGCCCGCACGTAAATTCCCCAGAAACAGAACCAATACAAGAATGACAATCAGCGCGCCTTCAATCAGATTGGTTTTAACTGTACTTACTGCCCGGTCAACCAAATCAGTTCTGTCCAGATACGCCTCAATGACCACATCGGCCGGCAATGATTTCTGAATGGTCAGCATTTTTTCCTTCACACGGTCCACTACAGCAGCACTGTTTGCACCTTTGAGCATCATGACAATGCCGCCCACTACTTCCTTTTCTCCGTTGTAAGTCACCGATCCATAGCGAACGGCATGACCTAAACGTACGTCAGCAACATCACGTACTAACACAGGAATGCCATTGACATTTTTGACAACAATCACGCTGATATCATCCAGCGAAGAAACCAGTCCGATACCTCTGATGAAATACGCATTTGGCTTTTTATCAATGTAAGCCCCACCAGTATTCTCATTGTTTTTGGCCAGTGCAGTGAATACATCCGAAATGGTCACGTTCATGCCTTTCAGTCGCTGTGGATTTACAGCCACTTCGTATTGTTTTAGTAGTCCCCCAAAACTGTTCACTTCCGCA
>DASYHR010000606.1:0-3328 GCA_035998385.1 Dyadobacter sp.
CCATGCACTGGAAACTGCCTTTGTCAGATCCTGATCCGAAGAAACGCGAAGAATGTGTGAAATCCATTGAAAAAGCACTTCGGGATACCAAACAATATGGTGGAACTACGGTGTTGGTCGTGCCTGGCGTAGTGAATGCCAACGTTACCTATGCTGAAGCCTATGAACGCTCACAAAAGGAGATTCGTAAACTGCTGCCGGTTGCAGAGGAAACAGGTGTGAAAATTGCTTTTGAAAATGTCTGGAATCAGTTTCTGATTAGTCCGCTGGAAGCAGCACGTTACGTCGATGAGTTCAATCACCCGATGGTGGGTTGGTATTTCGATGTAGGTAATGTGCTTCGTTATGGCTGGCCGGTTTCCTGGATCGAAGGATTGAACAAAAGAATTCTGAAATTGGATCTGAAAGAATTCAGCTTCAAAAAGCAGAATGATCTGGGACTTTGGAAAGGGTTCGATGTAGAGTTTATGGAGGGAGATTGTAACTGGCCCGAAGTGAATAAAGCATTGCAAAAAATCGGCTACTCAGGCTGGGCTTCTGCGGAAGTGTTGGGAGGCGACAGAAAACGATTGCTCACAATACGTGAGAAAATGGACGAGGTTTTTAAAGCATAGATTACAAGCGTTTTTTTATAAGAAAGCTGGTGTACGGGGAATCCGGACACCAGTTTTTTTTTGTTCTGTTTCCCTCAAAAAGTGTAAAAGCGACAGCAAATTTTCTGGGTTTTTGTAGATGAGAATCTGGAAAATGACATGCAATAATATGATTATTGTTTGTTTATTTTGGATTAAACAAAAACAACGAATTATATGAAAAACATTTGCTATACCTCTACATTAATTTTCATTCTGATCTTTGGCTTGCTGAGCTCCGTATTGGGCCAGGACATTGACCGGTCACCACCAAAATGGGAATTAGGCGTTGATTTGTATTCACTCTTCAAGCCGGCTGAAGAGCAATTGTTTCGGAGTACATATGGTTTGATGTTAAAAAAACAGGTCAATAAAGATCATGCACTTAGATTTCGAACAAATTTCGGCATCTCGCTTGTTCCAAATCCGATAGTAAAGGGAACCAACCAGCCCAGAAACTACAATCTCTCGTTTGATTTTGGTCGTGAAAAACAAAGAAGGTTTGGCAAGTTTATTCACTACTACGGCGCCGATTTGCAGTTTAAATATATCAACACTAACAGTACGACGGGATTTGGTGTTAATGGAGCTCCTGCAACCTTTACACAGTCTAAGGGCTATGTAATGGGAGGAGGGGTTTCGGCCTTTATGGGTGGGAAATATTTGCTAACGGAGCGAATAGGCCTCTCTATTGAAACAAATGCAATGCTTAGTTACGTAAAAATTCATGGAACTTATCAGGACATTGATATTAATGGGCAACCGCTACATCCAAAGATGGACAGTCATAAATCTAACGGTCTGGATTTTAATATTACGCCTATTTCTGCAATATACCTTAGCTACTTTTTTTAAGCACTAGCCATCTCTTAAACTACCTACCACAATAAGAAATTTTATTTTAGTAATGTTAACAGCCTTTGCGTTGGTACAGGAAGTATCAGCTGCGGCGCGTATTCAAGTTACAGGAAACTTTGCAATGGTCGAACCATTGACGGACCAAGAATACGTAGTCACAGAATATGATATTCCCGCAACAGCAACTAATTATTCAGTTACTTGGACATTTGTTGGGCTGCAGAGTACAGCTACGTTGGAGTATGATAATCGATCCACTTCTCCTCTTATGACCAAATGGAAAGCTAAAAAGGCTCAATGGTCCAATACCCCTAATGGATTCGGTATTCATGCTGTTTACGCAGTAATGACTTACAAGGTTGGTACTACCACCTACTCCTTAACTAGCCCTACACTTCAGGTCCAAGTTAAACACATCGGCTCGATTGTAACACTAAATGTAGCGGGAACCAACTACACCAATGGACAATATCGTAATCAGGCTTGTGGAGGTTCCACATTGGCACTCTCAGTTCCAGCTGCGGCGACAGATCCTTTTTCAGCTGTCAACTACACTTGGACTTTTCCATCAGGATGGAGTCCAGCAAGTATCACAACAACTTCAACAAGCGTGAGCGTAAATTCTAATGTTGCAGGAGGGGGGACTATTAAAGTTGAAGCCAAAAGGGTTGATGGTACTACCAAAACTTCAATTCTTTTAAACAACCACCCGCCCCTTACCAACCGTTCCCACTATTCCTGCAGATCCCCTGTTATTGTGTTCCTCCACCACAATAACGGCTACTGCCAGTAATGCAACCAGTTATAACTGGAATGCAACCAGTTATAACTGGGTAACCACAGGCGGAGTTTCTGTAAGTGGAAGTGGCAGCACAGTAACACTGACAGGTACTACCAATGTGGATGGCACCGTGAAGGTGTCTGCAACGTCTTCTAGCTGTGGTGTTACAACAGGATACAGCTATCCGCGTAATATAAAACGTACGGCTCCTTTACCAGAATCATTATTGGTTACAGCCAACGGAGGTGGCTCGCCGGACTTTATGTGCAACGGCTTTGGTTTGTCGCTTAATGCCAACACAGGAGAGCCTGGAACCACGTTCACGAGCTGGGCAGTAAGCGATCCGGTAAATACGTACTTCAACTACAGTGGAGGTACGTCGTATTTCAACTCTTATGTAAACAGCTGCTACGGTATTACCGTTCAGGCAGGCAATTGTTTTGGGTCCGTTCAAAAGGGTATCACCATCTGTGTGGGAGACTGCTATGCTATGATGTCGTCTCATACCGTATATCCCAACCCGGCAAGTGATGTGATACATGTTGCCTTTGAAAGTGACGAGTCAGAAGGGTTGCCAGAGACTATAAAATTGTATAGCGAAAAAGACTCACGAGAGGTTAAGTCTATTTCAACAGCCGAGATGTATCAATCCCAGGATTTTAAAGCCAATAAGGTGATTTCTATTGCGGTGAGCGATTTGCCTAAGGGAACTTACTACCTTCAAATGACTAAAGGAAAAGGATCCACAAATAAACACAGGATTATTTTGAAATAATTTTTCATACCAAAACCATTATTATATACCTGTAAAACAATAGGTTAAAACGTATTTCTGGTCAGAATTCATATTGTTGAATTCTGACCATTTTTGTTACAACTGGTGATACGTAACCGTATTATAAAAATTGTTTACTAAAATGTTAGTTTGAGTATTTTGATGTGAAAATATATTGTAGTTTTAGCGTTTATCAGCAAACCTAAAACGTCAAATGCCTCAGGAATTTATTGCCAGTTTGATTTCGATTCATCCGCTCAGTGAAGCTGTTCAAGCCGATTT
>DASYHR010000632.1:0-8774 GCA_035998385.1 Dyadobacter sp.
AGCACCGCCTAGCTCGGCTAATGTAATAGCGTGTAAAATTTTCATCGAGGGTAGTTGTATAATGTTTAGCTGTTGATGATCCCAAAGTACAAGGCGCGATGCTTCCTGATATGAATGGATATATCAAAGTTGCGCGCATGCTCCAATCCATCTTTACGCATTGATTCGCTCATTCCCGGACTATTCATGATTGACTGTATTTTTTTCGCAATTTCGTTTGCAGATCCGGCGGGAAACAGATATCTCTCGTCCGGAACCAAGTCATTTACGCCTGCTACATCAGAACCCAGGAAGGGTGTTCCCGAAGCCAAAGCTTCTAAGCTCACGCCTGACATTCCCTCATACTCCGTAGATAAAATATTAAAGTCCACGGATTTCATCAACGAAGGTACATCATTACGAAAGCCAGCAAATACTATTCTACCAGAAAGACCCAGCTCACGTGATAATTCTTCTACTTTTTGCCTATTGGGTCCTTCGCCTACGAGGATCAGATAATAATTTTCAGGAAGCAGACTAACCGCTTTTACTAATGATACATGGTCTTTGGGGTAGCTAAACCGTGCAGTCATCAATAATTTTACCGAATTTTTCTGTATGGAGAAAAATTCATTAAAGTAGTTATCGTCGTAGCTCGTGGCGTCCGTGAACTTTTTGGTGTTAACACCATTTCGAATAAGCTCGATTTTTGCCGGAGTTTGTGTCCAGCTGTTGAGCTTCAGCCGGATTTGCTCTGATATAGCAACAACATGGTCATACGATCCATAAATCACTCGCTCGATGGGTCTTAGCAAAGAATTTTTAGATCTTTTATTCTGCGTGCTATGCTCTGTAAAAATCAATTTCGGTTTCTTGGGTAAAAACCATGAGGCGACCGCAATCCAATATAGTGCAGGGAATAGGTGCACGTGAACTATATCAAACTTATTTTTAGTTAAAAAGGATACGATCTTAAAGATTAACAATGGATTATACAGGATTCCTGATGATAAGTGATGGCATTTTACACCGTTTGCCTGAAGTAGTTCTAAATAGGTAGGTTCTGAATTTTGCTTGGAGAGTTGCAGAACTTCAACATTAATCTCAGCACTTTTATACAAAGGAAGATTATCTACGAGCAGGCGTTCAGCTCCACCTTTGTTGAGATTGTTGATTACGTGTAATATGAGCATATCTTTCCTAAAAGGAAGAAATTGTGGAGTTTGGAGAGAAGGATTGAGAATTTAGATACTAAAAATTCCAACCATTGTATCTGATCATTATGAGTAAAGAATAACTTATGCTGACGAATTGATATAGAGGAATAGAATCATCAATGTAGTGTGTGGATAAATTCAGGTTTAATTGGTTACAAAGAAACTATAATTTTATCAATTTTTAATAATCAATAAAAAAGCCGTCATTAAGACGGCTCAAGCGGGCAGTAAGTCTAATTCAGTTGTGACTGATAAAAATCATAAATATTGTTCCAAAGTTTCCTTTGTTCGTAATTTTCGGAAATATTCTTTCGCGCTTTTCTTCCCATTTCGACACGTAAATCAGCGTCATTGAGTAATTTCACGCAAGCTTCGACAATCGCACCTTCATTCTTGGGTTCAATGAGAATACCGGTCTGATTATCTTCAATGATTTCATTACAACCATTGATGTTAGTGGCAATGCTGGGTAACCCTATTGCACTTGCCTGCATAAGGGCCTGAGGGAAACCTTCCCTGTAACTGGGAAATACAAATATGTCAATGGCGGCAAGAAATTTCCTGATGTCTTTTTGATGACCAACTGCTATGATATCCGGATTTGTTCTTATTTTCTCCAGCGTAGTTTCTTCAAGTGGATTTAAGTCTTCGTAAGCGCCGATGAGCAGCAACTTTAAATTACTCTTCTGAGCCTGAATTTTTTCAAATGCACCTATTAACTCATTAATCCCTTTGTAAAATGCCAGTCGCCCGACAAAACCCAGAACGGTATGTTCCTGAGTGATTCCTTTTTCTTGTTTGAATGAGTCAATTTCCTGCTTCAACTCATCAGTTACGGTGAAATAATTCATGTCGACACCATTACTGCTTCCTTTGCCGATCACGGTGATTTTTCGTTGATCGGTAATCAGTTTACTGTCGATAATAAAATCCCTGAGCTGGTTTGAATTGGGTAAAACCCAATCAGCGCAGCCATACACTACCTTTTCAACGAAATTGAGCAACCACCGTTTAGGTCCGGTCACTTCCATTAAAGGTAGGCCGGCTACTGTATGAATCTTGACGGGTACTCTACAAATTGCAGCTGCCAGCATGCCGATGATGCCAGCTTTGGGAGAGTGTGTATGGACAATGTCCGGTTTTATTTTGCGAATCAAACGTACAGTGTGGAACAATGCGATCGCATCAGCAAAAGGAGTTAGCTCCCGGGTTAGTGGTAAAGGGTAAAAAGAGGCCTTTTCCTGTTGTTCAAGCTCTTTTACATGTTGATCGGGATAGCTGGCCATGACAACATTGATGCCTTTGCTTCCCATATACGCCAATTGATTTCTCAGGAGAATGCGTAATGAATACGTCTCCGTTGAGATGCGTAATAAAGTAACATTTTTCATACAAGTATGCTGTAGTTGAATCTGGCCTGCAGCATATAACGATGTGCTGACTCCTTACCCTTAATATGGGTTACGCCGTATTTAGTTAAATCGCGTCGGATTTTTGAAAATTTTCCTGAAAATACTGAATTGTCTGCTTGATTCCATCTCTGAAAAGAACTTCAGGTTTATATCCGAGTAGATTTTGTGCTTTGCTTATGTCCGCTAAACTGTGCTTTACATCACCTGCTCTTTCTTTGGCATATGTCGCCTCTATCGGGTTGGTAAGTTCTTCACCAATTACATCTATTAACTGATTAAGCGAAGTTTGTTCATTACAAGCTACATTAAACACTTCATGTTGGCTAAGCTCACTGAATAATGCCTTTATGTTAGCCTGGATGACGTTAGCAATAAATGTGAAATCCCGTGAAGTGAGGCCATCACCATTAATCACCGACGATCGGCCTTCAAGGAAATTGTTTATGAAAAGGGGGATAACAGCGGCGTAAGGGCCATTCAGGTTTTGTTTTGGCCCAAATACGTTGAAATAACGTAGTCCTACTGTATGATAACCATAAACCCGCGAAAAAACCTGAGCATATAGCTCGTTTACGTATTTAGTAACGGCATAGGGAGAAAGCGGGTTTCCTATAATTTCTTCAACTTTTGGGAGATTTGGACTATCACCGTAAGTAGAAGAGGAAGCAGCAAAAACAAGACGTTTTACATTTTGTTCCTTTGAGGCAGTCAGAATATTTAAAAAACCGGTGATGTTAACTTCGTTGGTAGTAATTGGATCGTGTATTGATCTTGGAACAGATCCGAGTGCCGCCTGATGTAAAACATAATCAATTCCTTTTGTACAATCCAAACATACCTGATAATCTCTGATATCACCTTGTACAAATTCAACATTGGGAAGTTGAGTAAAATTCTCAATGTTAGACAAATAACCTGTCGACAGATTATCTAATATCACAATCCGACCAGCATTGTGTTGAACCAGGTACTCTACCAAGTTAGAACCAATGAAGCCGGCCCCGCCAGTGATCAGAAATGATGTATTTTGAATACTGGACGAATGATACTGATCAAAATTCATAATTTGAGTTTAGATGGATAAGCGTGTGAATGATTTGGTATTAAAGGCGTGCGTCAACCTCTGATTTAGGATAGATTCCTTTTATATCATATATAATCGGAATCATACTGTCACTGGTTCTGATTTTCATTTCGGTGAAGTCTGAATGTCCAACCGCCGCTATTACACCTGTATACCGAGTAAAGTCCGGAATACTTTCCAGTAGTGTGATGTCGTACTCGTGTTTGACTTCCTCTTTGCTGGCCCATGGATCGTATACGCTCACTTTGATGTCGTAACTTTCCAAAGTTTTAATAATGTCAATTACTCTGCTGTTTCTGATGTCTGGACAGTTTTCTTTGAACGTTATTCCCAGGATCAATACTTCTGCCTCCTTTACTTTTTGATCCTTTTGAATCAAAAGTTTGACAAATTGGGAAGCGATGTAGCTACCCATGGAGTCGTTCAGACGTCGGCCAGACAGGATGATTTCAGGATGGTAACCTACCTCAGTTGCTTTTTGAGCCAAATAAAACGGGTCAACACCAATGCAGTGTCCTCCTACAAGTCCTGGTTTGAATGGAAGAAAATTCCATTTAGTTCCGGCCGCTTCCAAGACCTCATTGGTGTCTATGTCAAGGAGATTGAAAATTTTTGCAAGTTCATTAACAAATGCAATATTGATATCTCTTTGCGCATTCTCAATTACTTTGGCTGCTTCCGCAACGCGTATAGAGGAAGCCTTGAATGTTCCGGCTGTAATAATTGAACCGTATAGGGCATCGATCTCTTCTGCCGCTTCAGGTGTTGAGCCTGAAGTCACTTTTCTGATTTTTGTGAGCGTGTGATTTTTATCTCCCGGATTAATCCGCTCCGGGGAATAACCACAGAAAAAATCGACATTAAATTTTAATCCAGATAGATTTTCCAGAATCGGAACACAGAAATCTTCTGTAAGGCCTGGATATACCGTGGATTCGTAAATAACCATATCACCAACAGCTAAATTTCTGGCAACAGTTTCTGTAGCTTTACGTACAGGCGTTAAATCGGGATTATTGAATTGATCAACCGGAGTAGGAACGGTGATAATATAAATATTGGCGTTATGTATTTCTTCAGGGCTGTATGTGAATGACAATTGAGTTGCCTTAGTGAATCCACTAAGCTCTACCTCTAATGTCTTATCATAGTTTGATTTTAATTCCCTGATTCTGTCCTGATTAATATCAAATCCGATGGTTGCGGTTTTCTTGCCAAATTCTATTGCAAGAGGCAGACCAACATAGCCAAGGCCAACTATGCAAATAGTTTTTTCTTTACTGGACATACTAATATTTTAATTCCCAAGATTGTGTTATTTGGTACTTCAAGTATTACCCTAAACGGGAATAACTTATGAGGGGAGGTTTATCTAAACGTATATATGTGATTTTTCTCACGCTTATTGAACAAAAGTATGAGAAAAAATCACCGTAAAAAAACACTTGCAAAACTTTATCAGATATTTGTGTAGTATTTGTGTGTAGTATTTATGTCTAAATTCTGTCAGGGTTCGGTTTTCCAAGTTCCGATCAGCTCTTTAACGAACCAACTATTATTGCTATTCTTTTTAAGTGTAATACTGCTTCCCACCACGCTACTGCTTATGTATTTTCCTGACGTAGGCGCCAAAGGAACAATGTTATTGGCCGCGTCAGGAATAATTCTGATTTCTTGTGCAGCCCTGACTTCAACTGTAAATTCCGGAAATTCGCGCATCACATTAAGTAATGCCAACGTTCTCATTGCGGTTGCAGCTTCGTTATGAATTACCTTCTTATACGAGCTGTAAGTCATCAATAGATGCCATGGCCCCAAATCTTTGGCAATCTTGCTGTAACGGTCTGATATTGTTACATCCCCAAACACTGCAACATACATATTATCATCGAGGCCTGTTAGTGATATTGGATCAATCAGACTACAGTTTCGAACAGGACCTACCTCCGAGAGATCTTGAAATACGAATGCTGATGTTATTAATTTGGTGGCTCTGTTGTCCTGGACTTTCGGATTGTAAATGTGGATATTGCCAATATTGGGTGCACCTACATCGTTGGCAGCTCTGTAAATGAGCATAGCAGCCCCCAGATATACAGATGTGTTGCCTATTGTGTTGGAATTAATGACGGTTGGAGACCTGATTTCAATAGGGCAGGCTGTACTACTGTAATTTCTTGAATTGAATCCATTCCATATGTTGTTTTTCCATACCGGATTTTCAATCAATATTGAACCCGACATGGAACCTGTAACCCCGTTGAATGCCATACCGTAAAAACTTCCATCGTCAGAATGGCCCGATACCTGGATGGTGACTGGAAGAGCTGAATTTGAGAGTGCGGCGAGATTGATGGTTATTCCTGAGCCGGCATTATTTCTCGTTATGGGGTTAATGATTCTGATGTCTTCAAGAATTTCATCTGTGGCATTTGGCTCAATATCCAAGCCGGCAGCAGGTAATACTCCTTTCGTATTGGTTAACACTGGGTTGATAATTGTAATGTTTTTCCCCGAAATAAGAGACATACCCTGTCTTCGGTTGTTGTCTGCGCTGACATTGACAAGTTTTACGTTTTCACTAAATCTTTGAATGTGACCAATCCCGATATAGAATCCGTCTCCGCCACTATCGTTAGCCGCTATACCTTCAATTAAAACGTTTGTAACTCCTTCCATGGAAAAGATGTGACGGTGTTCACCTGAAGTGTAGTTAGCCTTTTTGTCTCTGAACGTGACATTTGTGCCTTTGATAGTGATATTTTTAACCTGGTACATCAATACCATTTTTTCCGACAAGGCCAGGGTTCCCATACCCTCAACCAATGTTCCCTCTTCGAAAAGTATTGTTTTGTCAGACCGCATGATGATTGACTTCCAACGGTAGGATACGGCGGGCTTTGGGAAATAGATATTTGAATATTTGGTTTGATTCAGCATATTCTGGATTGCGACGCTGTTGTCAGTCACCCCATCGCCTAATACTCCAAACCAAGTAGCATTCACAGGCCCCTCGTATTCTCTTTCGTACCTTCTACTTCCGGATACAATAACCATCGCATTGTCATCAGCGGCGGTTGAAGAGGAGTTATGTCTAAAAATACCACTTTTCCCCTCGTTTGTAACAAATACCGACCTAGCAGTATCGGCAAGCCCCGACCTTAGTTGATCAATATTAAGATAGGGCATAAAACCCGGCGAATTCAGCATGATTCGCGCTGCTATTCGATTTTCTACGGCTTCGCTGCTTTGTATAGAACTGAACGAAAGTGTAGATACCTGGATGAATTGACTTCCATTGTCGGAAGATTTGTGGCTACGCAAGAGTTGGAAGGTGCCATGTTCAGCAGAGTTTGTAAGTTTTCCTTTCAGCGTGTATGAGATCGTTGGCTTGGCGGATGACAATTCGCCGCCAACAAAATCATGAAATGTACCACCTGTTTGTTCAAACCCGCTGGGAGGGATCATTTTCAATCTGAATGAGTTTGAGCCCTCAAAGATAAAAACCGTATTGTTGGGGATAGAAAGAAGTTGAGCTGTAATTACCAGTTCAAACTCCTCATTAGAGGTAGTACTCGGGGTATTGGAACTAATTGAAAAACGGATTGGATCAATAGAAGCTCCTGCAAAAAGGCCGGGAGAAATAACCAATGCTGCCAAAAGGACAATGTAGAATTTGATAGTTTTCATAAGCTGTTGAAGTTAGTTTGGTTCACTCGTATAAATGATTCAAGTATCCGTATAGCTGGAAACTTACAACAAAGCTATCAAATGTAGAATTAATTATTTATATTATGTAGTTTAAAAGTTACAGAAATTTTATCGACTTACTCTGGAGTCCGAATTGATCAAATAACATAGCGTCAGTAATAACTTAGTTAACTACTAATATCTTGATAATGAATGATTTATAAATAATTCATTGCGATTGCTAACGTCAAACTGAATAAAGGAATTGTAGTATAATTGCTATAATGGTAACATATCGCTTAGTGCCATGCTGTAGTCACATAGGCTAATTTTATATAAACATTCGGTTTTCCGTACCTGTAGATGGTACGGAAAACCGAATGCTAGAAAGTACAAACGTACAATTGAAGAAGTTGTAATACGGCACGATGCAATCACACCCGATTATCGATGTAACCTACTGTAACATCTGTGTCTTTCTTAATAATTTTTCCGGGGTTACCTATCACAATAGAATTTTGGGGTACATCGAAGTTTACGTACGCATTAGGTGCTATTATGACGTTGTTCTCTACAATAATGCTACCAACAATGACCGCACCGGTACCTATCCATACATTGTCGCCTATTGTAGGATATCCCTTTTTTGCTCCCCTATTTTGCATCCCTATTGTTACATTGTGGGTAATGTTACAATTTTTGCCAATTACAGCGAGTCTGTTTATAACGATGGTGCCATGATGTCCTATGTAAAGTCCTGCACCAATTTTGGTGCCCAAAGGTATTTGGAACCCATATTTCCTGGAGATATAACGGTACATACCTCGATAAAACAGACCTATCGGACTATACTCTGAATGCTGGTTTATCTTACGAAAAAAAAACGTGATCTGAAAACCAGGTCGGTTAAGTAAACTTTTTAACAAAAACTTCAAATCAGTTTTTCCGGAATATCTGTACAAATCGTCCTGATATCTCAGTTTAGGAGGAATAGAAAATGATGGTATCATAAAAATCTATAAAGTTATTTGGGTAAGAAGGTAGAATCAACGCGTGTCTTCTGAATACTGTAAGAAGGTTTGCCGGTCCTGGATTTGATCACCGTAGCACGATTCTTCAAAGAGTTAGTCAGATTGATGATATTAATTCTGGCTTTGCCTCCTGCATAGGTACTAACATCCCCGTTATTGCTCGTTTTGTCAATCAGCCTTTCAATGTAAACAGGATTTAAGTATTCTACAAAACAATTTTGAAATGTAAATTCGGGTAGAGTATCATACGAAATGTCATTTTTTGCAACCGGACTTTCCCAGTTGAACCCTACGGTGTTTTTATTATCATTAACTGGATATTTTAAGGAAACTTTGCAATTTATAAATTTGAATCTATCAT
>DASYHR010000639.1:0-4077 GCA_035998385.1 Dyadobacter sp.
GAGTATTCGAAAGCCTGAAAATAGCGCAGACTAAGATTGAAGAGATTGTCGAAAAGATTTCCGAGTCAGCGGACAATGTAATTTCCTTGACCTGCTTTCCTTATATTAAAAATACGTCAATTTAATCCTGATTTAGTATTATATTTGAATAGAATCTTAATTGATTTGCGGTCTGAGGTGATATTTATTCACACATAATTATTGCATTATAGCGGTGGCCGACATTTTTTTTAAGTGGTGGTCGATCATACAGTTTCAAATCATTTATAAATAAGAAAACATTTGAATTCAATTAATTATCGCATTTATCCAAGCTTGTTGAATTCGTTTGACCGATACGTGCAAGGTAAACTCGGAGAGGATGAGCTTGTGGATAGGATCAATCGCGTACCCGTTCCTACTACGGAGGCGCAGGCCAGAGGTATAGCGTTTGAAAATGCCGTCATCAAAGGGATTGACGAAGATTTATACGATTACCGCATACTTCAAAAAGTACGTGCATTGCTGCCCAGACCTATGATGCGTGCACAGGTATATTGTGAGCATCAGCTAGGGAACGTGTTATTTTATGGCTATGTAGACGTAATTGGAAAGACGCTGGCCGCAGATATCAAAACTACCAGTTTGTATGTGCCGGGTTGTTTTGGGCAAAGTCATCAAAATCTTTATCTGCCTGCTTTAAAACAAAAAGGGATCAGGTCGCTCCGGTATATCATCACAGATTTCCGTGAAGTATACCAGGAAGATTATGATCAGTCGGTCGATCTGAGCTTTCAACAGGAACAAATAGAACTCTTTTGCGGATTTCTGGAAGAGCACCGCAAAAGAATTACTGACCGCCGTATTTTTGGCGGGTAAAGTCGGCTAAGGTATACGGTTGAAAATAAAAAGGTCAATGAAAGTCCATTTTGGAGACGTTCCTTCTTCCAGTTTGCCACGCTGAATCACCAGTTGATTCTGTTTACGCAGTTCATAAATAATACGTACCGTAGCATCATCTTTTTCGAAGAGCGCCTGGTTCTTTTTAGCTTCAATAAAGTTGTACGTATCCGACACTTCTTTTTCCTCCAGTGCGATCATGCCCGGTTTAAAATGTTTGACGTGCGCTACAGGGCCTTTTTCAGTTTGTTCGAAAGCGAAAAGTTCATAAAGTGCAGGCTGATTGTCTTTGATCATACGTATAAAACCGGCAATATTATTTCCCTCCGGAGCAGTCCAGGATGCCTCAATCGGTCCGCCGTTGTAGGTTCCTTTCCAGCGCCCGTTTAAGAAACTGATGTCATTGAGTGTCCCCGTTTTGGTAGTTTGTGCATTGGCTTGAAGTGCCGCAAAAGTTGCCAGCACGGTCAGGAGTAAAAGTTTGGTAATTCTGGTCATATGGATTTAGTATTTTAAATGCTTTGCAAGTTAATAGAATATATGTTTCAGGGAGCGTCAGTTAAATGCAAAAAAGCCATTCCTGATGGGAACGGCTTTTTAACATATTTATATTTTGATTACTAGTAAGCTCTCTCTAGTTTTCCTTCGTGCGAATTGGCAAATGCTTTATTTACTACTTTGTTACCGCCCATTGTGGGATAGTTTCCAGTGAAATACCAATCCCCAAGATGGTTAGGACAAGCCTTATGTAAGTTCTCAACAGTTTGGAAAATAACTGAAACCTCAGCATTTAAATCCTTTGGGCGAATGATCTGCGCTATCTTGTCAGATACCTCCTGGTCTGTAAATGGCTCATACAGTGCCTTTACATAATTCGTATGATAAGGATTTTTAGTCGCAATAGATGTTACACTTTGTGTGTATACGTCTTCCAAAAGATGATCCAGATCTCGTTCTTCCAGTAACTTTAACACTGCACGGAAAGCAACAAAATCCTTCATTCTTGACATATCAATACCATAACAGTCAGGGAAGCGGATTTGTGGAGCCGATGAAACCACTACTATTTTCTTCGGATTCAGGCGGTCCAGCATGGTAAGGATGCTTTTCTCAAGCGTTGTACCACGTACAATGGAGTCGTCTATGATAACAACTGTATCCACATTTTTCTTCACGACCTCAAAAGTGGTATCATAGACACTGGATACCATATCGTCGCGCAGTGCATCGGCTGTGATAAACGTCCTTGATTTTACATCCTTTGTCACAAGTTTTTCAATCCGTGGCCGGAATGACAATACACGCTCCAGATCTTCTTCAAACAGAATACCGTCCATAATGGCCTGTTTGCGTTTTTTCGCAAGGTATTCTTCCAATCCTTCAATCATACCCAAAAATGCAGTTTCGGCAGTATTCGGGATATAGGAGAAAATGGTGTTTTCAAGATCGTAATTAATCTCCTCCAGAATTTGAGGTATGAGCAATTTGCCCAATTGTTTACGCTCGTAATAGATATCCGGATCCGTTCCTCTTGAAAAGTATATGCGCTCAAAGCTGCATGAACGTTTTTCAAGACGAGGCAAAATAGGGAATTCGTTATATTCTCCGTGTTTGTCGATGATCAACGCAGAACCAGGTGTGATTTCTTTAATCTGACCATAATCCACATTGAAGGCGGCTTTGATCGCTTGTTTTTCACTGGCTACCACCACTACTTCATCATCAGCATAATAAAATGCAGGACGAATACCGGCAGGATCGCGTATCACGAAAGAAGCACCATAACCTGTAAGTCCACACATTGCATAACCTCCGTCGAAATCGCGGCATGAGCGGTGAAGTACGCGTTGAAGGTCAAGATTTTCCTCTATAACATCTGACAAAACGGGATTTTCATAAATTCCTTTAAATCTGTCAAACACTCTTTGGTTTTCTTCATCAAGGAAATGTCCAATTTTTTCCATGACAGTAACAGTGTCCACTTTTTCCTTAGGATGCTGTCCAAGCGACACCAGTTTTCCGAAGAGTTCATCAACATTGGTCATGTTGAAATTCCCCGCCATCACAAGGTTCCGGCTACGCCAGTTACTCTGACGGAGCATCGGGTGGCAGTTCTCAACTTCGTTGGTTCCGTGTGTACCGTAGCGTAAGTGTCCCAGCCATACTTCCCCGGTAAAAGCCAGGTTTTCCTGAAGCCACTGCCCGTCTCTTACACGGTCACGGTTATTTTTTAATCCCTTGCGAAATTTCTTGTGAATTTTGGAAAAGATATCCGTAAGTGCCTGTTGCTCTACAGATCTGTACCTGCTTATATATCTTTTGCCTGGTGGAACATCAATCTTAATGTTCGCAACACCAGCGCCATCCTGACCCCGGTTTACCTGTTTTTCCATCATTACAGACAGTTTATGCACAGCGTATAATGGCGTGTCATATTTGTCGATGTAATGTTGATAGGGTTTTCGAAGTCTAATCAGTGCAATACCACACTCATGCTTGATAGCGTCGCTCATGGGAAGAATAATATGTTAGAAATAGATTCGTTTGCTGCTTGCAAAGCTTATTCCTTTTTAATATCTGGTTAACGATTTAAATACCTTTATTAGTTCGTTAAGGAGTGCAAAGATATGAATCCTTTCCCTTAAAAATATTCAAACCAGCGGTATTTTTAAAGGTTCCACGCAGGGACTGGTAAAGAGGCGATCAGTAAGAATCATTCATATGGTATTTACGTATATAGAAATCAGAATTGCCAATTATCTTACATTTGGTCTCAATCCGAAAACGATGTTACACAAGACAAGAGGCATAGCACTGAGTTATATCAAATACAAGGAGTCGTCGATCATCGCGAAGATATATACTGAACTTTTCGGTGTGCAGACATATATTGTAAACGGAGTACGTAGCAGTAGCGCAAAAACCAACAGGATCGCCCTGTTTCAGCCTTTGACGCTTCTGGAGATGGTGGTATACCACAAGGGAAAGCAGGATGAAATTCACCGTATTTCGGAGATCAAGTGTTATCACCCGTTCAGTACACTACCTTATAATGTACTGAAGTCGTGCCTTTCACTGTTTATTACTGAAATATTGGTAAAATCGCTCAGAGAGGAAGAGGAGAACCAACCGTTATTTTATTTTTTGGAACAGTCAGTCATATATCTTGATGAAGCAGATGCTGGTTTTGAAAATTTT
>DASYHR010000659.1:0-7657 GCA_035998385.1 Dyadobacter sp.
GATGGGTCAAACGGTACAGGGTTTATAGTATCAAAAGATAAGGAAATATTTCTTGTTACAAATAAACACATGATTGGCACTTGGAGTTTGATAGACCCATTTGTTATGTTGAAATATATAACGGTAATATTTTACCCTAACAATGGGGGGCAATATGTTAGTCAACACATCGATCTCAAAAACACTGATGGAGAAGTTCTAGACGAAGTAAGATGCCATCCTAATGACGACATAGATATTGCTGTGATACGCATAACGGAAATTTATACCTCTAATCCTAAGATCTCAGAAAATCATATCGGACACGGAGTTCTTATACCGATTAGTAAAATTAGTACAGAAACATATCTTGGATATGGATCATAAGTATTTGCTGTAGGCTATCCACGAGGACTCAAACTTGCGTCATCTAACTTCCCTATTGTAAAGTCTGCATTCATCGCATCACCTTTATCGGGAAATTTAGAGATAATGACTGATTTCAAAAAAAATGGAAATCAAGTTGTTCCTAAGAAGCTCTCATGTAAATTTTTTTTAATAGATGGCTTGATTATGGGTGGAAACAGCGGTGGGCCGGTTATGAATCCAATCGATTTTTACTTTTTCAATGGGAAAAACAATAGCTTCGATATTAAGCAAAGTGCTGCAAATCTAGTGATTGGTATTGTTTCATTTGGCTGGGAAGCAAGAGGAATTACTGTTGTCTATCCGTGCGATTATGTACTTGAATTATTATAAAATAAGTAATTTCCCAATTAAAGATTCTCACATCAGTTTTTAAGGTAAACGACACTAAATTTCCTAAAAGATATTATAACTATTGAAAAGCAACCACAGGACTTCAGAGACTGCAATGCTAATCAAAATTCTAACAATATAGCCCCCCAATGCAAACCAGCGACTTACTTCAACAAATAGAATTCATCAAGGAAATTGATAAACTGAAATACATTCAGCGTAAGACTAAACTCTTCAATAGCGACCGGAATGAAAATGATGCGGAGCATAGCTGGCACCTGGCGGTGATGGCAATCATCCTTTCACAACATGCCAATGCTGAAATTGATGTGTTGAAGGCCGTAAAGATGGTATTGATTCATGACATCGTGGAGATTGACGCTGGAGACACTTTCATCTATGACGCAGTCAAAAACCACACAAATACGGATGAAGAACGATTGGCGGCAGAACGTATTTTTGGTATGTTGCCTCGCCAGCAAGCTGACGAACTGATCTCTATCTGGGAAGAGTTTGAAGCCGGAGAAAGTAACGAGGCAAAATTTGCAAAATCTATGGATCGCCTGGAACCGTTACTCCAGAATACATCCAATCAGGGTGGAACATGGAAAGAGTTTGGTGTAGGGTATGAAAAGGTATACGAAAAGAAAAAGGCTATCAAACTTGGCTCGGAAACGATTTGGGCATATGCCGAACAACTGATTGAAGACAGCGTTGCCAATGGCATTCTTAAAAGGGAGTCAGAGCTATAATCCCAGATCAATCTGACAAACAACCATATACCTTCATCTGCTGAGGGTATATTTTTTTAGCCAACGTATTGCGTAGTCAAATAACTACGTTTATATTTGAAGCCAAATGACTACGCAATGAATTTACGAAGAGACGCTTTCCAGGCTATTGCCGATCCGACCAGAAGAGCCATTCTTATGCTCGTAGCCTCGCAGGCTATGACCGCCGGTGCTATCGCCGCCAATTTCGATACTGCCCGGCCCACCGTTTCCAAACATTTACAAATACTGACAGAGTGCGAATTACTCACGCCTCAGCAGAACGGGAGAGAAATCTACTATCACTTCAATGCAAACAAAATGAAAGAGGTAGCTGAATTTATAGAGCCTTTTCAACGCATGTGGGAAGAGCGTTTTGATAAGCTGGAATCCATTATGAAAAATTATCAGGATAAAAACGGGAAGATATGAAATCGAAAACGCAGGTCAGCGCCGTAGACGGCAGGCAGGAATTGGTCATAACCCGGGAATTTGACCTGCCAGTAACATTGCTTTTCAAGGCACATACCGAGCCGGATCTTGTAGCCCAGTGGATGGGGAACCGCATCCTGACATGGGAAGCTAAAAAGCACGGAAGCTGGCAATTCGAAACTGCAGATCCACAGGGAAACGTAGTATTCCGCGCTAATGGTGTATTCCACGAATTTGTTCCGAATGTAAAAATCACCCGGACATTTGAGATGGAAAACACTCCTTTTGATGTTCAGCTGGAATTCTTCGAGTTTGAAAAAATGACTGAAGAAACCAGTAAGCTCACCATGCATATTGTATACCGTTCCATCGCCCTCCGCGACCAGATGCTGCAAATGCCGTTTGCTGCTGGCTTGAATATGGCCCATAACCGATTACAGGATATCATAAGTAAACTCAAATAAAAACCTCATGAATAAGCGTAACAAAATCATTTACTGGGTATCCACGGTATGGCTGGCTCTTGGTATGTTATCTACCGGTGTGGTACAACTGATTCGAATGAAAGAGGAGGTAACAATGATGCAGCACCTGGGCTACCCCGGCTACTTTCTGACAATATTAGGTGTCTGGAAAATCCTGGGCGTAATCGCTGTTCTTGTGCCAAAATTCCCCTTGGTAAAAGAGTGGACATACGCCGGTTTTTTCTTTGCCATGTCCGGTGCCGTATTTTCGCATATAGCCATCGGCGACGGAGCTGCAGAGTTCTTCGGTCCCATATTGTTGCTTGTCTTAACAGTTTTATCCTGGTATTTCCGTCCTGCAGACAGAAAAGCATACACTGTATAGAGCTGACGGAGCTCAGGTTTCAATGTCCTTTACAGTAACTATTTACAACTTCGGTGTTTTATAAAACAGATATATCAAAAGCACAACTTACCACACATTCAAATACATCACAACCATGAGCAAAAATGAATTACCAGCCGATGTAAAAGATGAATTGCTTCAAACGCTGAAAACACGCTTTGAGAAAAATAAAAATCGTCATAAGGATATCACATGGAGCAAAGTGCTGGAACGTTTGGAGGCTAATCCAGCAAAACTCTGGTCGCTGAGTGAAATGGAGGTAACCGGCGGCGAACCGGATGTAGTGAGTTTCGATATGAAAACAGGTGAATATATTTTCTTTGACTGTTCACCGGAGACACCGAAAGAACGCCGGAGCCTCTGCTATGATCGCCAGGCACTCGATGCCCGAAAGGCTAATAAACCCGTAAACAGCGCTATGGATATGGCTGAGGAACTGGGTATAGACATGCTGAACGAAGAGGAATACCAGACGCTGCAGCTACTCGGCAACTTTGATCTTAAAACATCAAGCTGGTTGAAGACAACAGACGATGTCAGGAAATTGGGAGGAGCCATTTTTGGAGACCGCCGCTTCAACAGAGTTTTTATTTATCACAATGGCGCTGATTCCTACTATGCGGCACGGGGTTTTCGTGGGTCTCTCAAAATATAAAATTTCATCTCGTTATCAACTCATTCTATGGAAAGCATCGAACAAACTAACTATATCAAAGTACCAGTGCACACCGTGTATCACGCGCTGACCACACAGGAGGGTTTGGGTGAAGTATGGACAAAAAAGTTGAAAGTAAAAGCTGAGATCGGTTTTATCAATGAGTTTGATTTTGATGAAGAAGAGCTGACGACCATGAAGGTTATTGATCTTCAGGAAAACAAAAAAATTGTATGGGAATGCCTTGCCTCTGATCCGGAATGGGTGGGTACAGGCATCTCCTTTGAATTATCCGAGAGAAACGAAATCACTGTCATTACACTTAAACATTTCAACTGGCGGCAGCGCACCGAGTTCTACCGTTCGTGCGCCTACAACTGGGCCATGTTTCTGTTTAGTTTGAAGATCTACTGTGAAAACCAGAAAGGGTTACCTTACCAGGAAAGAGTGTTTTGATACCTGGAACGGTCGTTTACGGCATCGTGCCTACATGTTATACGGAAGATTTGCTACAACTGTGGTCATCCCTTCCCAACCATTCAATGAAGTAAATTTGTTTAAAATAAGCTCAAATTCACGATTCCCGGCTTTGATTTCTCCTTCTACTCATATCGCTGTAATTGACGCAAAAATGTAATTGCGAAAATCCATATTCATTCACTCATAATTTATTCTGCTGCTCCCTAAAGTACGATTTCAGAGAGACACAGCCTTTTGCTCAATTTAAGGAATAGCCTGATTTGTAACTAAAAGGCACTGCTTATTTCATGCCAAATGTTCTTCACCCGTATCCAGCCTTAAAGCCATCTGTTTACTCACATCTGGTATTGTTTTCTTAGTAGCTTATCAAAATTGCAGATTTGTGACGCCCTGTTACGGTCGCAATAATCATCTAACTAAAAACTAATTTACCATGGCTTTAAAAGACAAAATCACCGAACTCGCAACTGAAAACAGCTATCCGTCAGTCACTATATCACTCAATACGCACAGGACGCATCCGGATAGTGAAAGAGATGCAATCGTACTCAAAAATCTGCTATCAGAAACCAATGAGCGCTTGAACAGTGAATTTGACAAACGTGAAATTCAGCCGGTCTTGGATCAGCTTAATTTTTTGGAGAGCGAAATTGACATCAATTACAATCTGGATAGTCTGCATATTTTTATATCAAAAGACACCAGAGAAATCATTAAATCCCCATGGAAAACACAGGAAGACGTTGTTCACATTAATGATTCGTTTGCGATCAAACCTTTGCTCAAAGCTTACAACCGAAGTGAAGAATATATGATCCTTCTGGTTTCACAAAGTGGTGTGCGATTGTTTGAGGCGATTAATGATTCGATTGCTACCGAGGTGAAAAATGAAGATTTCCCCACATCCGAAAAACCACCTGTCAGCGCCGACCCTGAGGTACGTAACGATCCCAAAAAAGTGGATGACACACTCCGGGAATACCTGAATAAGATGGACAAATCGTTGGTTAAAATTTACAATGAAACCGGTTTGAAAATCGTGTGTATCTGTACCGAAACCAACTATGTTCGCCTGATGGAAGTGGCGGATCGTCCGGATGCGTATCTTGGCTATGCAGCCATTGACTACAACAATTCGGAGCCGCACCAATTGGCTACACAGGCATGGGATATTATCAGGCATCACCAAAAAGAAGACATCGCTGATTCCATTACAGAGATGAAGGAGGCTGTAGGCCAGGGTATGGTCGTTACAGATCTGCAGGAGATATACAGAGCCGCAAAAGAGGGACGTGGAGAGCTTTTGATAGCGCATGAAAGGTACAGTCAGCCTGCACATATCATAGACGACTTTTCAATTGAAATTACGGAAAATGGAGCCGGATCCGACGCCGTGGATGATATCACCAGCAAAATTGCCTGGGAAGTCATATCCAAGGGTGGACGTGCGATTTTTACAAGTAATGATGCTATTAAAGAATTAGGAGAAATCAGTTTGAAAACAAGGTATTAATACTGGTCAGCTTCGTCGGGGAAATTCCGGCGAAGTTGTTTCGCTAAAAATTTTTGTGAAATTTTCATTTCTTAACCTGGGTTAAAATTATCGTCCCGATCCGTACCGACCTTTGTTTCATCACTTTAAAACATATAAAGACATGAAAACAAAGCACATCGTATTGATTCACGGATTGTTCGTTAACAATACAAGCTGGACCGCCTGGAAACAATATTTCGAAGCTCAGGGCTACACCGTACATACACCTGCCAATCCCGGTCATGAAGGAAATCCGGCCGAATTAAGAAACACTATTCATCCTGAACTTACCCAAACCGGATTCCGCGATGTGGTAGATCACATCGTGAACCTAATCGATTCCCTGCCTGAAAAACCAATTGTTATTGGTCATTCCCTGGCAGGACTTGTTGTTCAGAAACTGATTGAGATGGATAAAGTAGTAGCAGGCGTAAGCATTGATGGCGCACCTCCCAAAAATGTGCTGGCTCCGTGGAATACAATCAAAACAACGATTTCAGTATTTAATCCTTTTAAAGGTAATTCTCCCTTCCTTGGCAGCCGCGACTGGTATCACCACGCATTTTTCAACAACTACAGTCGCGCTGAAAGCGACAAACTTTATGATCAGATAGCAGTACCTGAAAGTCGCAGAATTGCACGAGACACCTTATTCGATTCCTTCGCAAACGTAGATTTCAAAAAACCACATCAACCATTACTCTTCATTGGGGGAGAAAAAGACAATATTTTTGCATCTGATTTTACCAAAAGCCTAGCAGCTAAATACAGAGATCCGAACAGCCTTACAGATTATAAATCATTTGCAGGACGCAGTCACTTCATCGCAGGCGAGACCGGTTGGGAAGAAGTAGCTGATTATGTAAATCAGTGGTTATCAAAAGTAAATCAGTAGGTCTGTGAGCGTAATGATCCCGGCTTCTATTCTCTTTACTGTTAAGCTATTTTTTATGCTGATTGTTTAAGACAAAAAAAGCGGATCACCCGGATCCGCTTTTTGTCTTCAGAAGAAGAAATTAAGTCAATACTAAAAATGTCTTTCCCCAATTTCTCTTTTTCCCAACATCACTGCTCCTACCATGGCAACAAGTAAAAGAATGGAAACGAGCTCAAAAGGTAGCAGATAATCACGGAAAAGCATTTTTCCCAGATTTTCGATCATACCAATCTGAGAATCAAAAGTATTCGGATCGTATGATGGAATCAATGTCTTTTTGTAAGCTCCAAAAAGAATGACAAACAAAGTACCACCTACGATGGTGCCGGCGATTTTGGCAATATTGGTTTTTGCCTCTTCATGATCCTGCTTGATATTGAGGAACATGATCACAAAAAGAAAAAGCACCATGATAGCTCCCGCATAAACGATAATATTTACCGCTGCCAGAAACTGCGCATTCAAAAGGATATAATGACCTGACAGTGTAAAGAACGTCAGGATCAGGTATAAAACACTATGGATTGGATTTTTTGAAAGAATCACCATGAGGGCACTTAGTACCGTCAGAAATGACAAAAAGTAAAAAAATGACAGCGTCGGATTCATACGTATAATTGTTACTGCTACTTTGTTCTATCTAATTCAGGGTATTGCTCGCGGAACAACACTTGTTACATCTCCATTCGCTCTTCTGTTATCAAGCGCATGAGCTTCCTCTTTTGTCCAGGCTTCGCGGGTATAACGACTGTTCATGTCTTCTACCAGCAAATCCTTACCCCAGATTACCTGATCGCGATCAGAGAACACAGGCACGAATTCGTCGTGACGAAGGTAAACAGCCTGTTTCGGACAAGCTTCCTCGCACAATCCGCAGAAGATACAACGAAGCATATTTACCTCGTATACCGCTGCATATTTCTCTTCACGGTACAATGTTTCCTCACCTTTTTCACGCTCAGCAGCCACCATTGAAATCGCCTCTGCAGGACAAGCAACGGCGCAAAGTCCGCATGCTGTACATCTTTCACGACCGTCCTCATCTCTTTTCAGAATATGGCGTCCGCGAAATACCGGTCCCAGGTAACGCTTTACCTCTGGATATTGTATGGTTACTTTTTTAGCAAAAAAGTGCTTGATGGTAATTGCCAGACCGGTCGCAATAGCGGGAAGGTAGGCGCGTTCCATCAGCGTCATTTCTTTGTTGCTTACTTGCTTGGATCTATTTGTTAATTGCATGG
>DASYHR010000742.1:0-5352 GCA_035998385.1 Dyadobacter sp.
AATTGCTTGAAAATCCGCATACGGGAGCGCTGAATATGGATCAGCAACAATTGATATCCGGCATCAAAGACGATAGCAACCGTCTTCTCAAAATTACGGGAGAGCTCCTGAATATGTCTCAGGTCGAAACTGGAAATATTCAATTAAACATACAGAAAAGTAGTCCACTTGCAATCGTGAGTTATGCGGTGGAGGCAGTTAAAATTCCACTGGAGCAAAAGGACATACAACTCATTACAGATTTCGCAGGAAACGTCTCTGATGTAAAAGCGGATATGGAAAAGACTGCGTGGGTACTGATTAACTTTTTGACAAATGCTGTGAGGTACTCCAAAGACGGCAGTAAAATTGAGATTGGGATTTTAGAAGAGGATCGTATGGTGAGATTTTTCGTGAGGGATGAAGGAAGCGGAATTGACAGCCGCTACAACAACAAAATATTTGACCGGTATTTTCAGGTGCCGGGCAGCTCAAAAACCGGCACAGGTCTTGGATTAGCAATCAGCAAAGAGTTCATCCAGGCGCAGGGGGGTACGATTGGTGTCACCAGTGAAATAGGAATGGGCAGTATATTTTACTTTGAACTAGAAAAAGCATAAACATTACCCGAGTGAAATTGAAAAAAGGGCAGACGTAAGCAGTCTGCCCTTTTCTGTACTACAATCAATTCAATTATACCAAACGAGCCTACACAAAGCATTGGAGAGATTTGTATAAGTGATCACCCGGTAACAATGGAAAGAGGTAATTGTTATCAATATACTGTCCGGCAGATGATCCAGGCTAAATGATTAACCTATTGTGATCATTCATCTCAAAGGAAAAAGTGGAAGGCTGCGTTTGGCAAACGTTCCGCTTTTCCAAATTAATATATCGGCTTTTATACCGTACTCTTTTTTCCTGAGAATACTTTTTTAAAGGCTATAACGACCCCACAGGCGATCACTCCTACCACTAGCCCAAAGGTAGCTTCTCTTAACATCGCAGGCCATTGTGCTAACACATCATGTAAAAAGGGTACGTGATGTGCAAAAATTCCACCTGAAACGAGTACCAATGCCACCGTTCCTACAGCTCCCAGGACTTTAATAACGATAGGCAGTGCTTTAATAAGCCCGTACCCCAGCATCGCAAGTAAACCTTTGTCGTTGGATCGTTTTATCAGATTGAATCCTGCGTCATCCATACGTACAATAAGTGCAACTATTCCATAAACACCAATGGTAGCAATACATGCCACTACTGAAACAGTTACTATCTCTACAAGAAAAGGGTTGAATTCGGACTTCAGTGATTCGTAGCCATCTTTTGCTGCTGCAAGTGCAATGATTACAATTTCGAGTGATAAAATAAAATCTGTGGTAACGGCAGACTTTACTTTTGTCTTTTCTGCTGTTTCCCCATCCTCAATAATACCTTCTGCTTCTTCGATTACTTCGTGGCCTTTTTTTGACCGATGAAATAGAAACTCAATAATTTTTTCGGCACCTTCATAGGCAAGATATATTCCGCCTATCACCAAAATTACTTCGATTGCAGGCGAATAGAGCCATTCCAGGAGGAATACAGCAGGTACTATAATCAGTTTATTAATAAATGACCCCTTCATGATTTTCATCAGGACAGGTACCTCTCTGGAAGACAGAAATCCTGTGGCTTTTTCCGCATTTACAGCCAAGTCGTCACCCAAGATACCTGCAGTCTTCTGCGTTGCCAGCTTGCTGGTAACGGCTATGTCATCCATAAGGGCGCCAATATCATCTAAAATTGCAAAAAAACCTGATGCCATAGCTTAATCTCGTTGTGGAAGTGTTGTAGATTGTTTGTTATAAAAATTAGTTTTTGTGTCCTTGGGGCACATAAGTTAATGTTTGTAAAGGTAGTAAACCGGTTGCATACTATTTAGCTTGCTCCCGCCGATCCGGTAAAAGTTAAATAGAAATTAAAAAAGGTACAGCGAAATAATACCAATCCATTTTTTAGAGGTGCGGTTGGCTGTGAATTTTGGCTGGAAAGTCCTGACTGATCTCTTTTTTTATAGCTTAATCTTGATTTGCAGGTCACCGGAAGTGGAGTCATTTAACGACTCGTATCTGACATATAGCTTTTTGCTATAGAAGTCTCCCCGGGATGTTACATTCACCAGCCCTTTTGGCAGCAGAATTTCGTTGGGATAGGAGGCAACAACGGTATCGGAGGTAATCTCACGGTCCGACCAGACTATCCTGGCATCGTGGCTCAGATCCCCCTCCACAGTAAAACGTGCGAAGGTGTTGGCGATGCCTTTACTGTGAATTACGAATACATCGTTTTCCTTCACATCTTTCACCTGATGGGTGAAGTTTTCATCTTTGAGGCCTAGTTCTTTACACCCGGACAGTACAGATGCAGCCAAAAGTAAAAGTAATGCGTGTTTCATGGATTTGATATCTAAAATTGAATGCAGAGAGCCTTCTCTTATACGGCACGAATTTAAATTTATTTTGTGGTGTTCACCAGTTATAAAAAATTGTACTGAAGGTATTTCTATTCTCGGTAAACCAGATGCTCGTCACTTTATCAGTGTATTCCCTTGTACTGATGCAACAACTGAATAACCGAATCTGGGATGGAAACCTTGAAAAATACCAGATCAGTGCTTACCTTTTGGCTTACAACCAGAGTTATGTCAACCTTTATTCAAAAACAATGACAAATCGTATTTTGCTCATGCTAGCTGGAACGGCGCTTTCATTAGGTGCTTGTCAGCAGAAAACTTCTGATAGCTCGGATGCCAGTACGGCTGATAGTACACTTGCGCCTGTTGAAACGCAGAAGGCGAATTCGGAGTACAAATCCTCATTCGATGGACAGACCCGCATCAATGGCGTCAAATCTGCGACTGAAATTGAAGGAAAAGTTTTAACCAGTGACCTTGTAAACCCATGGGGAATTACAACGCTTCCGGACGGCCGGTTGATCATCACCCAGAAAGCCGGAACGATGTGCATCGCTACCACGGACGGAAAATTGAGCGAGCCGATTACAGGTATTCCAAAAGTGGATGCTGACGGACAGGGTGGTTTACTGGGAATTCGGGTTGACCCTGAATTCGAAAAAAACAGAATGGTTTACTGGCTATTCGCTGAGCCTCGCCCTGGTGGAAACCTGACAGCAGTTGCAAAAGGTAAACTCTCAGCGGACGAGAAGAAAATTGAAGGAGCTACTGTGATTTACAGAGCCACGCCGGTATTTGCCGGTAATCTGCATTATGGAGGCCGTATCTTATTTGATAAAGAAGGTAATCTGATCATCAGTACAGGTGAGCGTTCCGATATCAAAACAAGACCACAGGCGCAGGATTTGAATTCGGCACTCGGTAAAGTTATCCGTATTACCAAAGACGGAAAACCTGTTGCAGGCAATCCGTTCGAGGGAAAAGCAGGCGCCAGACCTGAAATTTACTCTTACGGCCACCGCAACGTGCAGGGACTTGCCTTTCATCCTGTAACGGGCGACTTATGGGAGGTTGAATTTGGTCCAAGAGGAGGTGACGAGTTAAACCGCATTGAGCCTGGCAAAAACTACGGCTGGCCAACCATTACTTATGGGATTGAATACGATGGCAGAAAAATCGGTGATTCAATTCAGGTGAAAGAAGGACTGGAGCAGCCAGTTTATTACTGGGATCCTGTTTTGTCGCCTAGCGGAATTACATTCTACAGCAGCGATAGTATTCCTGAATGGAAAAATAACCTCTTCATTGGCGGCCTAAGCAGTATGCACATTGCGAGATTGGTGATCGAAAACAATAGAGTAGTGGGCGAGGAACGTCTGCTATCCGGAGAAGGACAACGTTTCCGTGATGTGACAGAAGGAAAAGATGGCGCTTTGTATGCAGTAACTGACCAGGGCAGGCTGTATCGTATCTTTAAGAAATAATATTTACCGCTTTTGTTTTTAGCGAACCAGTTACGGGCTTTGTGGCCTGTAACTGGTTTGTTTTGTTTTGGACTAGCCATTCGTTTTAAAATTGTATGTAACCTGATTCCAACCATTCGTATTAGATCCGGTTCATGTATTTTTTGGACTATTACTAATAAAAATATGAAAAAAGTTGTCTTTTGTCTGGTGCTGTTTTTGTTGGGATGTAGGAAAGAATCTGAATTAGAGCCGGATTTATTAAGTGGAACCTGGACTGTGCCTATGGGCGATAAATATCAGCGCTGGACTTTTGATAGAGACGTTCTTTACATCAAAACCGATTCGGTGAGCTCTTGTGAGCCCACAACTGACATTCCGCATCGTTACAGACTTGAAAAGAACAAGTTGATTGTTACCTATGCCGGTATTTCGAATGGCCTTTTCCCTATTGAGCCTGTGTCTTACGACGTTGAGTCATTAACAAATAGAAACATGAAACTCAGCAATCTTTACATGAGTTTGAATTTGAAGAAGTGTGAACAAATATCCAGATAGCAACGATGATGAAATTCTTCTATTTACTGGTTTTGATTTCTCCCGGTCTCGCTTATGCGCAATGGGAGAAGCAAGTAGGAATTAACCTGATTCCTGCAATCGGCAAGTCCTTTGAAGTCAATTCGGAATTAAGGAAAAATACAGCGTACTCTCTGAATTTGGCATTGGGTTATACTTTTGACAGCAGACATGCAGGCATATTAGACAGGCGGATATACGATGGCGTATCTGATCTGGAAACTTCAGGCACTTTCGTCAAAGCAGGTGGGAAAATTTATCCGTTCGGGTTTGGAGGTAAATCTCAACAAGCAAACCTCTATGTTGGAGGGTATGCCGTTATTTCGCAATACAAGCAAAGTGCTATCGAAGGTGTAAGCCCGGGTTCTTACTGGGATCCGATTAACCCTATCGGTGGGAAAGGGCCGGTGTCCGCTGATGGAGTTATTCTATTCCCCGCAGCGACAATCGGTTTTACCGGTAAAATAGGTCGTAAGCTCATGCTAGACTGTGGAATTCAAAAATCGTTTGTTACAGGAAGAGAGGATTTTATAGGTAAAGAGTTTAACAACTATCAACCGGGAGCGGGAACCCCGCAAAGAGATTCGTACATAGGCTATATTCAGGGCGTTCTGGCGTTGAGATACCGGTTTGATGCATTGAGGTGATAAACAGGCATTGATGGATTGTGTAGGTAGATAAGTACTTTCATTTGCTTTATATGGAAGTAAATTAAACGTATTGATCTATGAAAACCTTTTCAATCTTTCTCGTTGCGCTACAGCTTCTGATTGCAAATTCTACGAGGGCTCAGAATGTCAGCTTCTCAGATGCTTTGACGAACCATGTTCAACGCCTGCCAGCTGAACAGGTGCTGAGGGGAAAGGGGATCGGAGA
>DASYHR010000751.1:0-3799 GCA_035998385.1 Dyadobacter sp.
TCATGATTCTGGCTGGTGTAAGTGTCATCATTTTAATTGCGTCGGTCAGTGAAACTCCGGCTTTTTGAATCATGGTTCTGACGAGTCTGTCGGCTGTAGCTATACTTCCCGCAAACGAGGTGCGGTCGGGGAGCTTGGCCACGCCATCTTCTACAATTACCTTCAGGCCGTTGTTTAAAGGTCCGAGTACGCTGTCGCCCTCCGGCATTCCGGCTGCGCGCATGGCATCTGTAATCAACGCTATTTTTTCAGGACCTTTGATCTTGAATACCAGCTTCAGTAATGGTGCCGGCAAATGAACACCATCTGCAATAATCTCGACATCCATATCCAGAAGCAATGCACTTTCTATGGTGCCAGCGTATCGGAAAGCGTTTTTTCGGGTCACTCCCGACATCGCCGAATACAAATGTGTAGCAAGCGTATAACCATTTTCGTAAGCGTCCAATACCTCTTCGTAAATCGCATCGGTGTGGGCTACTGCCGGTAAGATATTATTTTGACATAGTCTTTGCCCGAATGCAATTGCTCCCGGAAGTTCTGGCGCTGCGCTCCAACGCACAATAGAATCGGAGTACGCAAGAATTTCCTCGTATTCTGCGGGATTTGGATCGCGGATGTAACGTGGATCCTGTGCGCCCCGCTGGCTTAATGCAAAGTATGGCCCTTCCAGGTGCATACCCAAAAACTGAGCACCATGATGATTTTTAGCGTTGGCTGCCCTATAGTGATCCAGTGTTTTTAGCAAATCTTCTTTTTCACTGGTCAGCGTGGTAGGAACAAGTGCCGTCGTTCCATACCTCGCATGGGTTTGTGCTATATTCAAAAATGCATCTTCTGAACCATCCATGAAGTCAGAACCTCCGCCACCATGAATATGGATATCAATAAAACCCGGAGCAATGAATTTCCCATGCGCGTCTATTACGCTGGAATCGGGGAAATCCGGGTTGTTTTGTTCTATACCAATAATCTTTCCGTCCTCAATTAACACCGTACCGTTTTCAATATAACGATGCGGCGTGATGACTTTTCCGTTTGTTATTTTGATTTTCATAATTGAAAACAGTGCATACCCAGATGTGTTTTATATGATTCTAAAATCCCCATTTTCGTATTTGATGTCCTTTCATTGCATAGAATATCAAATACAGATAGCAGGGAAACAGCACCCAATAGGCTTCCCGTAAGCCGGACGTATCTGCGAAATGGCCATAGAATAAAGGCATGATGGCATTTCCACAAAGTCCCATGATCATAATGGATGCGCCGAGTTTCGTAAATCTGCCCAGACCATCCAAAGCCAGCGGCCATATTCCTGCCCATACCAATGAATTGGCCAGCCCAAGCAATACCACAAACCAGATCGAGAGGTCTGTGCTATGTCCAAGGAACTGGATTTGTCCTTTGGCAAAAATGATAAGCAGTGTGAACACCGCTCCCAGCAATGTACAAATCCGAAGCGCATTTACCTGACTGATGTATTTTGGAATAAGCGCAATACCAATGAAATAACCGCAGATGGTACAGAAAAGAGTATAGGATGGAAATACTTTGGCTTCCAGTAAACTAATGCCCATGGAACCGGCGTAACTGATGATGGTATCTATAGCAATAACCTGAGTCCCCACATGGAGAAAAATGGCAAGTGCGCCCAAAATAAGATGTGGAAATTGGAAAATACTGGTTTTCCCCGCGTTGGTGACACTCAGGTTCTCGTCTTCATGTTCAGTGTCAATTTCAGGAAGAGGGGAGAAGTAAACCAACAAACCAAGTATCAGCAGGAAAATCCCCAAACCGATATATGGATTAATGACCCTTCTCACCAACTCATCCAAAGCGGCACTGCGCTCTGTATCAGTCATACTGCCGAGTTGTGCAAAAAGGTCGGTATCGGTAGGACGAAGAATAACCGCTGCAAACACGATAGGAGACAATATGCCTGCTGCCTTATTGCAGATGCCCATGATACTGATACGCTGGGCGGCGCGTTCTTTCGGACCAAGAATAGTGATATAAGGATTGGCGGCTGTTTGTAATATGGCGAGCCCGATTCCGATGGTGAACAGACCGATCAGAAATATTTCATACGTTCTGCTCATGGCTGCCGGTACAAATATGAAAGCACCGATAGCCATACACCAAAAACCCATCATCATCCCCTTTTTGAAACCCACCGTCCTGAGCAGATAAGACGCGGGAACGGACATGATGAAATAGGCAATGTAGAACGCAAATGCGACCAGATAGGCCTGGAAGCTTGTGAGTTCACAGGCGATTTTGAAATAAGGAATCAGAATAGAATTGACCCACGAAACGAACCCGAATATGAAGAACATCACACCGATCAGGAAGATCGAAAGTACGGTTTGCGACTTGGTCAGACTTTCAACTTTAATAGCAGCAGTAGCTGTTTTCATCATAAAAAGTTTTAATAATTACAATCTCACCCTTCGCCCTTCCCCCAAAACCCTCTGCCTCATGCACTATTGCCCCTACACCGTAGGTTCCCATCCCTTCTGGTATTCACGTTTCCAGTATTTTTGGGCCTGTTTATTTCCAATGATGTGTCCGTTTTTAGGATCAATTTCGAGTGAACCTCCTGAGCGTTGCGCTATATTGCCAAGCTGGCACAGCAGCGTACTCTGATGTCCGCCTACGATCTCTGCGTTCAGTGCTGCACCATTTTTGATACCGTCAAAAAAGTTCTGGATATGAATGGCATCCAGCGCCTGAGAAGGATTCATTTTATTCCTAGGGTCAATCACCAGGTCATTTTTTACATCCTTTACCAGTTTGTTGTTGAGGTCGTACATCTTGTATTCATTACCTCCGTAAATCTGAACAGAACCATTTTCGCCATAAAAGACGACGCCTACGCTGTCACCCTCCACTGTTCGTCCGTTGCAACTTCTTCCTTCCCAGGTAATGGCAGTGTTGTTATCAAAGTTCCAGCTGATAACTTGTGTATCCGGTGTTTCCCAGTCGTCTTTGTACCTGAACCGTCCGCCCGACGACGTTACATGCGTAGGGTACTCTACCCCAAGTCCCCAACGCATCAGATCCACCATGTGTGTGCCGTTGTTCAGCGCTTCGCCCGTACCCCAGTTCCACAGCCAGTGCCAGTTGTAGTGAATAAGATTGTCCTTGTAGGCAACCCTCGGAGCTGGTCCCTGCCACAGGTCGTAATCCAGCCAGGAAGGAACAGCAGTTTGTTTACCAATTCCTATAGAAGCCCTGTTGTTGGTATACCAGCCTTTGGCAAAATAAGGCCTGCCGATTACACCGTTCTGTACCTCACGAATGGCGGCTGCCACATTCGGCCAGGACCGGCGCTGATTACCCATTTGAATGACATTTTTGTATTTTTTTGCAGCAGCTACCAGTAGTTCTCCCTCATTTGGATTATGGCTGCACGGTTTTTCCAGATACACGTGTTTGCCGGCTTTGGAGGCCAATATAGCTGCAGGCGCGTGCCAGTGGTCCGGAGCGGCTATCACGAGCGCATCCATATCCTTGTTTTCAAGGGATTTTCGGAAATCGGAAATATTGGCCGGTTTGCTATTTTGAATGGAAGCTATGGTACTAATGCATTTTTCTGCAGCACGGGAATCCACATCAGAAATACATACTACCTCACAATTAGGCTGAAGGGCATAGTTGCTTGCCAGAGCAAGTCCCCGGCTGTTTACTCCCATCACACCAACCTTTATCTTTTCGTTAGCACCCAATATGCGTGAATAACTTTTTGCACTGAATCCGGGGAGGACACCGCCGAAGGTCAGCAAGGCTGAACCTG
>DASYHR010000757.1:0-2230 GCA_035998385.1 Dyadobacter sp.
CAAATTTCTTATCCAGATAGTCAAGTATCGTCGTGTCGGATGTGATATCAAATTTGCGGGCAAGCATATCTCCCGATGATAGCAAAAGGTCAATGTCGCTCATTCCTAATGGTACAGGATACAACTCCGGAGCTCTTTTCCAGTGACAAAAAGTCAAATTGGTGTTTATTATAGGGCCTCTATCAGCGTCATCCGCATTTAAGAGAATTGTGTGGAAGAAGTGCTCCTCTGCAAGAAGTGTACTCTTAAAAAAGTCAACATAATCGGGTTCATTGTCGATGACTTTCAGGGTATACCCGACGGCTTTTTTGCTAAATCTTAGCCAATTCGAGCCGAAGTAGAGCTCTCTGTTACCGGGAATTACACGGGGTAGGGGATAAGCCCCGCTTATACGCAGGGCTTTATTGACTAACTTTTTCTGATAACTTCCGGAGGTGTAAGGATATACAATCTTCTTTTTGCGGGGAAGTTTTATATGGTATTTGCTCACCCTTTCAATTAGATGAGGGTTATTGTCTTCGGTTATTTTGGTGAAATGAATAAAGCTTGAAGACCTGTTTTCAGATAGTTTTTTAATCCAATCATTGTTATTGCAAAGCAAATAGTCTTGCCCGCTTAGTATAACCAGGTGGTCATAATTGTATCCGCTTTCATGAATTGCGCGGATGCCTTCAATATTTGCCTGCACAAATGGAAACCAGCCCCAGTCGCCGTTGCATCGGTTTTTTACAAAAAAGACATTTTTAAGATCCGCCAGCTCTTTGGTAAAAGAACCAATGTCTGCTTTTGCATCTACCTGTATCCAGAAAGCAGATCCGCTAAACTGAAGGCGCTCGATAAGGCGCCTGACTAGCCCAGGCTGTTTATGTACCATTAACAGGTATGCAACCTTATAATTGTCAATATTATTCATTCAACCGGAGAGCAATATATCTATTTGATGATTAACTTTTGAACCCATTGGCGAAGACCGGAAGGGACAATTTTTCTCATTAAAGTATTTGGCAAATACATTTTGTATGAATAACCAACGTATTTAATAGGGGTGCCCAGATAATTACTTTGAACCTCCTTGCCTGTTGATATGTCCATCACTTTTTGGATAGAAATCCTCTCCAGAGCCATGTCTGTTTTCATAGGTCTGTAGTAAGCACAGTTTTCAAAATAAAAGTGGTTAACCTGAGTGAACCTTGTTGAGCCTTGCAAGGTGATTTTTTCACCACCGTGTAACAGATTGGCAGACCAGATTAAAGCCTGTCCCTTTTTTAGGTTCAGAATTTTTTTGTCCAATTTTTTTTGGGCAACAAGCTGCTCTATGAAATCTTCGTATTTGGTATAATAATTGGCCAGCATATCCTCAATAGACGAGCTAGTTGAACCTTTAAGGCCTAAGATAGACAGGTCGTAAAATGGCAGGCGATGACTTGCCGGGTAATAATGTAATGGTCCGTTACCGTCGTGTACATCTTCGAGTGCAACCCATACTCCCGCCAGGTAACGTTCTGGTACAGAGTTGAAGTGGATCGAATCGCTGTGTGTTCTTTGTTGGCTGCCTGTTGAAAAATTGAGTGTCTGGAATGGAATTGGTTTTCTTTGATACAGTAGTTCAAGGATTTCCATTACTCTTGGTGCAGTGGCTATTTTTTTAACATCTTCATTATTTTGCCATGCATCTTGTAAACGGTTTGTATTGTTTTTTTCAAATTCAGGTTTTAATGCGGAAACTGCTCTGTCAATAACTTCTTCATCTATGCGGGGATCAATGATGACGTATCCATTTTCTGAGTAACTTCTAACGAGGTCGGCAGTTTCAGGATCCAGATTGCCTTTTTGTAATTCTGATTCAAAGAAAGGGGATTCTACCCAAGGCATTTGCATTTGAGAAGTCATAACGGTTTATTTAGAGGATTGTGGACGGTAGTAGGTTATCAATAACTAGTTTACCCGGGTTAATTTAATGCAAATTTAAGCGGATACAGGTATATAAGTTACACCATCATTAAAACAATCTTAAAAATTGATTAACCGGATTTGTCATATATATTTCAATGTTTCATTTTATTGAAAAACACACTGCTCGTTCATAGTTATACTAAATTAGAAATAAAAAGTCGTATATTTATGGATGAAATATGCCGACATTATAAAAGAGTCTGAATCGGATTTACTCCAATTAGAAAAGCGAGAGAAGAATGCTATGCGACGTGATCGCATTCGATTTATAAGAATG
>DASYHR010000764.1:0-2448 GCA_035998385.1 Dyadobacter sp.
TGGACGAACGTTAATCTCCTCCAGCATGTGGAATGCTCTTCCTTCACGTTCTTCAGCAAGTAGTTTCGAAATTCCACTTTCCGGATCGTTCATATCACCAAAAGTAATCGCGTCCGTTGGGCATGAGCTGGCACAAGCAACAGAAACATCACCATCAGTAACACGTCTTCTCTCCTTCTTAGCTGTCAACTTCGCTTCCTGGATCAAGTGTACACACATTGAGCATTTTTCAATAACCCCACGTGAACGTACTGTCACATCCGGGTTAATGACCATTTTACCCAAGTCATTATTGAAGTTGTAATCGAAGTTATCGTTATCAAAATATTTGAACCAGTTGAAACGACGTACTTTGTAAGGACAGTTGTTTGCGCAATAACGGGTACCTACGCAACGGTTGTAAGCCATCTGGTTCAAACCTTCAGAGCTGTGCGTAGTCGCCAATACCGGACATACTGTTTCACAAGGGGCATTGTTACAGTGCTGGCACATCATAGGCTGGAAAGTAACTTCAGGATTCTCTGAAGCAATTTCTAATCCTCTCAGATCTTCAACATCTGCGTCACTGCTGTAGTAACGGTCGATTCTCAACCAGTGCATTTCACGTGCATTGATCACTTCCTGACGACCAACAACCGGAATGTTGTTTTCTGCCTGGCAGCTTACTACACATGACCCGCAACCAAAACATGTGTTCAGGTCAATGACCATTCCCCATGAGTGATTTTTGTAATTATGTCCATTCCAAAGTGAAAGGTCTGTAGCATCTACTGAACCTTCTGATGTTGGAATTTTCGGAACGAAACGACCTGCCATCGGATCCTGCTGGAAGTGCGCTAGCACTGTTTCCTGCAATACCGACTTACGGTTCATTACAGTGTTATGCGTCTGAGTTTGTGCGATCTCTCTGGTTTCGCCAGTTTTAGAAACTGTGACTTCACCCGGAGCGAAAGAAAGGAAGCCTTCTGAGAAAACAGCAAGTGGGTAAACATTCTTACCAACACCATTTGCAGATTTACCAGCTTTCTCGCGTCCGTATCCGATAGCAATTGCTAAGGTACCAGCAGCAAGACCTGGCTGAATAATTACGGGAACGTCAACTGATTTTCCTTTGTAATCTACTTTAACTACATCTCCCTGTACCACACCCAGTTCAGTTGCAGTCTTCTGTGACAAGCCAGCGTGGTTATCCCAACATGCCTTCGTAACCGGCTCGGGGAATTCCTGAAGCCATGGGTTATTTGCAACCGCTCCATTTCCAATACCTACGTTTTCAAAAATCGCAAGCTCAATTCCTGTAGCAGATGCTTTGTATTTCTTTCCTACAGAAGCGCCGGCAGAAGCAAGGTTGCCACTGAAAGCCGGAGCAGAAGCAGTTACGGTACGATTCGTAGCAAACACGCCATCATGCAAAGCTTTTACCCAGAACTTTTCGAAATCTCCTGTTCCACCCTGCGTGTAAACATTTTTACGCCAGAACGATTTCATGTATTCGTGGAAATCTGAAGGAAGTTCTGCCCACTTCAACAAGCTCGACTGAGCCTGTCTTGTATTAAATATCAGACTGATTGTTGGTTGAGCAAGACTGAAGAATCCAGCTTTTGGCTCAGCATCATTCCATGACTCGAGATAGTGAGGAGCAGGAACGATGTATTTGAAAAGAGCGGAAGTTTCATCAGCACGATCGTTAAAGGAAACACTAAGTGCAACCTTTGGAAGTGCTGCTGCCAATTCAGATCCGCGTGGGTGATCGTAAACAGGATTAGCGCCGTAAAGAATTACTGCATCCACTTTCCCGCCTTTTACTTCATCCACAAAACCGTTCATTGCAATATCATCACCCTGTCTGAAATAAACAGGGTTATCAATATCAATCGTTGTACCGTAGCTACCCAACAAACCGTTGATTGCATTTACAACAACCTGAACTGACGGATCGTTAACACCACAAACAACCAATGCCTGGCCTTTTGCTTTTACCAATTCATTAGCAGCTTTATCGAGATTCGCTACGTCCAATGCAGGAGCAGCAATAGACTGGCCACCTAATTTCGCAGCGACTTTATTATAAAGGGAAGTAACAACAAGTCCAAGCTGAGATGGCTTAACAGCCGTACGATAATCCGCGTTAGAACCAGTCAGAGACATTGTAGACTCAAATTGGTACAAACGTGACATATCTTTTTTACCCTCTTTTGCACTTCCTACGACACGTGTCTGTGCAAATTGATAAGAGTAAGTTTCAGGAGCAATCCAGGTTCCAAGGAAATCAGCATCAATACCAACTACCAATTTCGCTTTACTGAAATCGTAAGCAGGAAGAACTGACTTACCGAACGACAACTCATTCGCCTTCAAAAGAGCAGAAGCTGAGTTAGCGTCGTATACTATGTGTTTGGTAGTAGGATATTTGGTAGTAAAATCAGCAATAACTGATTTGGTAGAAGG
>DASYHR010000783.1:0-2593 GCA_035998385.1 Dyadobacter sp.
TCTTCTACAGTCTCATTTGCAGAATCTTTAGTCTTTTCAGAGCAACTTGTGAAAGTAAGAGTTGCCAACATAAGCAGGGATGCTCCCCAGTAAGTGATCTTTTTCATTTCAGGTGTAAGTTTATTTTGAACTTGATTTAGTCCTGCGAAGCGTTATAGAAAAATCTCTCCAATCCCTTTTTAACATATTCTGGCATAAAAATTGTGGAAAATGCTCCGCAAAAGTAGATCCTATACGCAGTAGAGTACGTTGAACTACCTACGCCGTTTTTGGATACCTTTGCAAATCGAAAACTTCATTAAAAATCTTTCCGTAACATATCCATTGCCATGCAAAAAATCTATCTAGCCGGATGTTTACTATTTGTATCACTTATTTCTGGCCCCGCATTCGCAGTCGCACAGACAGATACAACTCAGGCAAAACAACTTGGTGAGGTTACGATCAATGCTTTTGAATCCAAAGCAACCGCACTATCAACGACTGCCTCTGTCGGCATTGTCAATGCCCGTGCACTTGAACGCTTTTCTGCAGTGAGCTGGACTAACTCGGTGAACGCCATCGCAGGTGTAAGAATGGAGGAGCGTTCTCCGGGAAGTTATCGCTTCTCAATTCGGGGAAGCATGCTGAGATCACCCTTCGGGATACGAAATGTGAAATTTTACTGGAACGGAATACCTTTTACGGATGCTAGTGGAAACACTCCCCTGAACGCACTAGATTATAATGCCGTCCAAAGTATGCAGGTCATCAAAGGTCCTGCGAGTAGTATTTACGGAGCCGGAACGGGAGGTGTTGTCTTACTCAGGAGCTCTACAGACAACCAGCTCAATAGGTTCGAGCAAACTGTCGGAGTTGGTAAATATGGATTTCAAAGCCGGAATACAACCTTACAGGTGGGAGGCGTAACTTTGCAATACGGACATACCGAACAGGATGGCTACCGCAATCACAGCGCCATGGGCCGGGATGCCATCAGGTTTTCTTCTACCGGAAAACTTGGAGAAAAGGGTACAATCAGCTTGTTAGGCATGTATTCCGATATTCACTATCAAACGCCTGGAGGAATCAATCTGGCACAATTTCAAACCGATCCTAAACTGGCCCGGCCATCCACAGCAACATTGCCTGGAAGCGAAGCACAACGTGCAGGTATCTACACCAAAATGGCATTACTTGGAGGAAACTACGTCCTGAACCTTTCTGATAAGTGGTCTCAGTCGAATGCGCTTTATCTAACGACTACAGACTTCGCAAATCCTTTCATATCTAATTTTGAAAAGCGGGATGAACAAGGCATTGGTGGCAGAAATATGTGGCAATACAACGGTCAGCTTGGCCAGGTCCGAACAAACTGGACCAGCGGATTTGAGTGGCAATACAGCAAATCTGCTCAAAGAAACTACGACAACAAAGCGGGGATCGCAGACAAACAACAAACTGCTGAGGATATCCGGACCACTTCATTATCCGTTTTTACGCAGGTGGAGGCAGTGTTGCTGAAGGATCTGACTGCGACGGCCGGGCTTAGCTATAACAGCTTCAAATACAACTACGAACGATATTTTCCATTGCCAAACAGCAATGAAACACGGAACTTCAACGGCGTTTTTGTGCCAAGAATAGCGTTAAACAAAATAATTGATAAAACGTGGGCAGTCACAGCATCGTATAGTCGCGGCTTCTCCCCTCCCACCCTTCAGGAAGTTAGGCCATCAGCAGGAGGATTCCGACGTGATCTGAATGCAGAAAAAGGAGTTAATACAGAAATAAGTATTCGCAAAATTGATAAAAACTTTTCGGGAGAAATTGGTGTGTATAGCTTCGGCCTAAGAGAGACAATTGTTAGAAGATCTGATGAGTCGGGCTCGGAGTTCTTTGTAAATGCCGGAAAGACAAGACAAAACGGCCTGGAATGGAATGTCTCTTATGATTTTTTAACCAATTCTTCCGCTCCGCTTAGTTTCAAAATCTGGAATTCGGGTACCTGGACCAACTATACTTTCCGTGAGCTGTCGCAAGGTGAAAATAACATCAGCGGAAAATTCCTGCCTGGTGTTCCGAGATTCAGCCAAAATACGGGCCTGGATATTTTGCTTCAATACGGCATTTCGTTATTCGCTACTTATCAGCATGGCACAGCGATGTTCCTGAACGACGCCAACACGGTGAAAAACACACCTTACCATCAGTGGACGGGAAGAGCTACGTGGAGAAAAACCTGGGGCGGACATTTGTATAGCGAACTTTCTGTCTCAGCAGAAAAAGTGAATGCAGGAATATACAGTCTGGGCTTCGACCTCAACGCCTTTGGCAACCGTTACTACAATGCCGCTCCGAAAGATAACCTCTGGGCTGGTGTGAAGCTGGGTTGGGAATGGGGCAAAGGCAATTAGGAATGATTAATTAAGAATGAAGAATTAAAAGTGAATAGCCGGAACCAGTAATTGAGAACCAAATGTATGAAAACGGGAATTTTTCGAGGCTAAATTCAATTCTTATTCTTAACCACCACGGCGGCCGGCCTTAACCGCAACGGCCCGGTCTTAATTCTTAATTCTTAATTCTTAATTCTTAATTCTTAATTCTTAAT
>DASYHR010000808.1:0-11448 GCA_035998385.1 Dyadobacter sp.
GTCTACGCCTGTTTTCTCAGAAATTTGTGCGATTACGTCTGCCTTAGTCACTTTGATTGTTTACTTTAAGTGGATATTATTTCATTTATTTACTTCCTCCTCCAAATTTTGGGAACACAAAGGTACGCTATTTTTACCTGAATTTAAAAGAATGGCTTTTTCATTTTTTTTATAATCGGTTAAAAAACAGAGTATATAAGTACAAACGATATGCTATCCGATCAGTTACAGATCATTGATTTTAATAAAAGGCTTAAATCCTGGTACGTGCAAAATCACCGGCCTCTGCCATGGCGGGAGACAAAAGATCCATATAAAATATGGTTGTCTGAAATTATTCTTCAGCAGACGCGGGTTGCTCAGGGATTGCCTTACTATGAAAGGTTTACAGAAGCCTATCCCACAGTATCAGATCTTGCTTTGGCAGAAGAAAAAGACGTACTCAGGCTTTGGCAGGGACTTGGCTACTATTCGAGAGCGCGTAATATGCACTTCACGGCTCGTCAGATTATGACAGAATTCGGAGGTAGTTTCCCTTCGACAGCTGCCCTGCTTTCTAAGCTGAAAGGATTAGGACAGTATACAGCTGCAGCCGTAGCATCATTTGCTTTTGATGAAGTGGTTCCTGCTGTGGATGGGAATGTTTACAGGGTTATGGCCAGGTTGTTTGGTATTTTTACCGACATATTGAGTAATGAAGGAAAGAAAGAATTTAATTCGCTGGCGCAACAACTTGTGTCGAGGGAGGATCCGGCAATATATAATCAGGCGATGATTGAGTTCGGGGCAATTCAGTGCGTCCCGGTATCGCCCAAATGTGAGGTGTGTATTTTTGCTGATATATGTTATGCCAACACACACAAAATGCAGTCGCAATTGCCTGTAAAATTGAAGAAGTTGAAAGTTAAAAGCAGATACTTCAACTATTTTATTGTTCAGAATGGTAATAAAATTGCGATGAAGGAACGTGTCGGGAAGGATATCTGGAAAGGTTTGTATGATTTTCCGATGACTGAAACTTCACATGAAGTTGAGATGTTGGATGATTTGCCCGACAATCAGGCAATAGGCAAAATTCTTCCGATCGGTCTGATCAGGAATGTGCCTAAGACTTGCACACATTTGTTAACACATCAAAAGCTGTTTGTACGGTTTTGGTGGATTGACATTACACACGTAGCTGAGCTGGCTGATCTTAGCAGCTATCATTTTTTCGATGCAGACGAGGTAGCAAATCTTCCCAAGCCGATACTGGTGGATATGGTTCTTAAAGAGGAGGGATTTATTTGATCAGTTTAATAACATAGGGAAGGCGTTACTTCAATGTTCTGTTAACAGTATTATAGCTATCTTTAATATTATATTATCACAAATATTTAGAACGAAAAGAAATTATGGCAGGGAGTGTTAATAAGGTGATTCTGATCGGAAATCTGGGTAGCGACCCGGAAGTACGTTATCTTGAAAGTGGCTCAGCAGTGGCTAAATTCAGCATTGCAACTACAGAAAGTTATACCAATAAAAGCGGTGAAAGAGTAGACAATACGGAGTGGCACCGGATTGAGCTTTGGGAAGGGTTGGCCAAAGTAGCAGAGAAGTATCTCAAAAAAGGCAATCAGGTTTATATTGAAGGTCGTATTCGCACCGATAACTGGACTGATAAAGACGGTCAGCAAAAATCGGGTGTTACTATTCGTGCCAACAGTATGACGCTCCTGGGGGGGCCTGCGGGCGGAGGCTCAAACGAGAACAGTGGCCAGGGTTATAGTCAACAGCAGGCGCCTGCGCGACAAGCTCCAAGGGCAAACGATCCGGTTCCGCCTTCTATGGCAGCTGGAAATGATGATGACGACCTGCCATTCTGATAGGTATTTGACTTTTGCCTGCGGCTGCAGGCAAAAGTCGGTTTAACACCTGAGAGTGCCTGATTATTATGTAAATATTGTAGCTGGGTATGACGGCACTTTTGCGCAGAATCGTTACATTTATGATAACATAGCTTATTACGAACGTTTTTAGCAATCTGTGAAAGATAAAACCGATAACGAAGATCCTCTTCCCCGAAAGCGGTGGGGGTTGTTAAATCCCCCCCAATCATCACGATTTGTGTCAGAAGGTATATTTTCGAATCTTCCGGTTCACAAAAAAATCTTCTATTCCTGTAGAGCTATTCCACTGATCGCTGGTATCGAAATCCCGGTAGATATGTATCTGGTGTACGATCTTTCTTTCGTACTGTTTCTATTCGCACTTTCTCTTTTTTTCTCAGGTATCAGAGCTGCTTATTCAGCTGCAGGGCTGTTCGAGAATCCCTGGGAACGGAAATCGGACACCGATAATCTTCTTCCCAGTCGTATACAGCAGCTCACACTTTCTTTGATGCAACGTGGGGTGACGTTGGGAGCGGTACTTTTGGCTGCACGGCTTGCATGGCTTCATCTAAGCGGTGCGGATGACCAAATAGTCGGATGGTCCGTGATCGGATCTCTCTGTTTATGGATTTGGCTGGATGCGATAGTGCGGTTCAACAGTGCACGAAAAGCCCTTGAATTTATTCCTAAGATTGCCGGCATTACGAAAGTGCTGATTAAAGTATGTGGCCCATTGACGAAACCTGTTATGAAAATGGGTTTTGCCGTTGGAATATTAACGCCTGAGGGAGCGGAAATTTCTACTGAGCGTCTGGAGGCAAAAGCGGAAAGTGAGGAAGAGTCAGATCTGCTTCGCGGGTTGGCAAATTTCAGGCAGACTAATGCGAAGAAAGCAATGCAGGCCAGGCTGCATATCACTGCATTTGATATTGAGTTGAATTTCCATGAATTGATGGATAAAATCAATAAATCAGGATATTCGAGGGTCCCTGTTTTTCGTGAGGATCTTGACCATATTGAGGGTATTCTTAACGTCAAAGATTTACTCCCGCACTTGCATCTGGATGAACATTTCAATTGGCAAAAGCTGATCAGACCGGTTTATTTTATTCCTGAAAGTAAACGCCTGGATGATCTGATGCAGGATTTTCAGACCAGGAGGGTACATATGGCCATTGTAGTGGACGAGTATGGGGGCACTAGTGGTCTTATTACATTGGAAGATATTATTGAGGAAATATTCGGAGACATTAATGACGAATATGATGAAGACGAAGAAGTGAATTACACCCAGGTTGACGAAAATACATACGTTTTCGAGGGTAAAGTATTGATCAATGATTTGTGCAGATTGTTAGGTCTTGAAACTGATTATTTTGAAGAAGTACGAGGGGGTAGCGAGTCCTTGGCTGGTTTGCTTTTGGAATTATTTTCAAGGTTGCCACGTACAGGTGAGATAGCTACGCATCGCGAGATTACTTTCAAAGTACAATCCGCTGATAAAAAGCGAATCAAAAAAGTAAGGGTTTTAGTGTCCTGATTTTAAGTTATTAAAAGGTGAAACTAAACATTTTTGAAAAGCTGTAATGTATATTTAAATACAAAGACCTCGCCAAAATCTTGACGAGGTCTTTGTATTTATAGCAATATGTCGTGGATCTCTGATAGCCTATCGCTACTGATTAGGCCGCGCTTGGCTTGGCAAATTTGCTTTTCAGATATCCGAAAAGCATCGGAAGAATTGAGAACCCGATGATTCCGAAGATTACAAGTTCGAAGTTCTTTTTAACGATATCCATGTTTCCGAAGAAATAGCCAAGAAGTGTCAGAGAAGGAACCCAAAGTAATGCACCGATCACACAATAAGTGATATACTTGGAATAAGTCATACTCCCGGCTCCGGCAACGAAAGGCGCTACTGTACGAACGATCGGAATAAATCGAGCCATAATTACAGTACTACCACCATGTTTTTCGTAGAAAGCTTCTGTTTTTTCAAGGTATTCTCGTTTGAGAAACAAGACCCGTTCCCGTTTTCTTATTTCGCCGCCAAACTTACTACCCATAAAGTAGTTGACATTATCTCCAAGCAGTGCGGCGATGATCAAAATAATAATAATCAGCCAAACGTTAAGACCGGTTGATTCGTTAGCAGCAATAGCTCCTGCAGCGAACAGAAGGGAATCGCCAGGAAGCAAGGGCATGATCACAAGCCCTGTTTCTGTGAATACAATCAGAAAAAGAATCACATAGGTAAGCGTTCCATACTCCTGAACAATATCAAACAGATGTTTGTCAAGATGGAGAAAAATGTCAATAAACTGCTTAATTAATTCCATGATCTAAGGTTAGATGATATTTTGTTGAAAACTTCATGCTTCAATTGGTGCAGTGTTATGTTATTTCGAGTCAATTTTCCACTTTTGTCTGGTTTTTGCATTCAGGAAATTATTGAAAGTATCTCCTCTTAATCCAAGACGTATCGTTTCCAATGGAATTAATTCTGTCGGCGCGATGTTTCCAAGATTTACATTTGCTCCCAGTAACTTTACAAACCAAACTTGCTGCGATTTTTGCGGAGCCTCCCACAACATATCTTCAAACGCGATTTCCGTAAGAATTTCTTCTACCAGACCTTGTCTTACCTCTCCGCTGGCTCTGAAAAGACCCACGTTTCCCGACTCACGGGCTTCGCCGATTACTTTCCATGACCCTGCCTGAAGCTCAGATTTGATCAGTTGAATCCACTTGTAGGGAGGAATAATCTTGTTTTCGTCTTTGGAACCTACCTCCGACAAAACTGTCACTTGTTGTGCCAATGTGCGAATATATTCACACTTCACATCCTGAGGCATTTCGATAGATCCGTCGGATACTTCTGCAAATTTCAGATCATATTTATCAAGAAGGCGACGGTAATCGTCAAACTGATTTCTTACTACAAATGCTTCAAACAAAGTGCCTCCGAAATAGACGGGAATATTGGCATTTTTATATACAGCAAGCTTTTCATCAAGGTTTTGACTTACATAGGATGTAGCCCAACCCAACTTTACAATATCAATAAATGAGGATGAAGTGGAAAGCATGTCTTCTGTTTCCCTGATGCTTAAGCCCTTGTCCATAACCATGGTTATTCCCTTTTCTCTTGGTTTCTCAGTGCGGGAAGGAACTTGTGACAGCGTAAAATTCATATTTTCGAAAACGTTTATCTCTGGCAAAAACACGCGCAAAGGTAGCAATTCCCTTGATACGTAGTAATAAAATCCATATAAATGACACAAATTCATAGGTATATCTACGATAATTACTATTTTTCGCTGTTTCTTATTCTAGGTTAATACTAATTATATTTCCTGATGATGACCGATCCCGCTAACTCAGACTTCACTACTTCAAATCTCCGTTTAACGGCACTTAGAAATGAGATAGGGAACCATCTTGCCACAAGTATATCTCCCGTTGGACGATGGCTGAACGGAAAGCTAATTGACGCCAAAGAGGGTAGTTTATTGGTTGAGTTTAAAGTAAGGGAAGATATGACCAATCCTATGGGGGTGTTGCACGGTGGCATTGCTTCCACAATTCTTGATGATGTGATCGGAATGATGGTGTATGTACTCGGTCGCGATTTTGCGTATACCTCAGTAAACCTGAATTGCGATTTCCTGCACGCTGCGAGGCTGGGGGATTCTATTCTCGCAAGTGGCAAAGTGATCAGGGCCGGAAAAAATATTATTCATGTTGAAGGTGTAATTACAAATCAGGAAGATAAAATTATAGCGAAGTGTACAAGCAACCTTATTCAAACGAGTTTCAAGATTCCTTCCTGATAATATTCTCCTAACACATGCGGGTCATACCGTAAAAAAATCTGCGACGGCGTAGCGATTTGTATATTTGCCTTATGGAAAAGAAATTTGAGCAGCTGACTGAAAGCAGACAGCAACAATTGATGGCATTTGACAGATTGCTTACGATCATGGATGAACTCCGGGAGCAATGTCCGTGGGATAAAAAGCAAACGCTGGAAAGCCTGAGGCATCTCACCATTGAGGAAACATACGAATTGTCGGATGCTATCCTTTCCAATGATCTTCCCGAGATCAAAAAGGAACTTGGAGATGTACTTTTACACATTGTTTTTTACGCGAAAATAGCTTCTGAACCTAGAGAGAATCATATTCAGTTTGATATCAAAGATGTACTTCATGCCATCTGTGATAAACTGATTTCCCGTCATCCTCATATCTATAGTGATGCCGTAGCAGAAAATGAGGAAGCCGTGAAACAGAATTGGGAGAAACTGAAACTCAAAGAAGGTAATAAGTCGGTGTTGTCCGGAGTTCCCGCTTCGTTGCCCGCTCTTATCAAATCTATGCGTATTCAGGAAAAAGCGAGAGGCGCAGGGTTCGACTGGGATGAAAAACAGCAGGTATGGGAGAAGGTACAGGAGGAGTTGCAAGAATTCAAATCGAGCTTCGATATAGAGACAGAAGAGGCAATTGACCCGAAGGCGGCTGAGGGAGAATTTGGTGACTTGCTTTTCTCACTTGTGAACTACAGCAGATTTGTAAATATCAATCCTGAGACTGCCTTAGAGCGTACAAATAAGAAGTTCATTAATAGATTTCAGTATATGGAAGAGGCGTCCAAAGCGGACGGTAAAGTGCTGGGCGAAATGACATTGAATGAGATGGATGCCTACTGGAATCAGGCGAAGGAGTTGGAGCGTTAATTATCAATGTTCTCAATTTTCTTGTTTATCTTGAGGGTAAATTTGATTCCGCGGAATTAAAATATTCATCATCATAACTAAAATCATGAAATTGGAACATCGTGTGGAACAGTTAGAAAATATCGTGGTAGATCACGGGAAAAACATGGAAAAACTTGCATCCGGATTGGCAACTCTGACAGTACATGTGCAAAAGGGTTTCGCGAAAGTTCACCAGGAATTTGCACATGTACATCGTGAAATTGCTGACGTCAGAGGCGACCTGTCAATTTTCAAAATTGAGGTTGATCAGAAGTTCGTAAAGGTTGACCAGAGATTCGATGAAGTAGATCAGAAGTTCATAAAGGTTGACCAGAGATTCGATGAGGTTGATCAGAAGTTCGTAAAGGTTGACCAGAGATTCGATGAGGTAGATCAGAAGTTCATAAAGATTGACCAGAGATTCGATGAGGTTGACCAGAGGTTTGACGAGATGGACCAGAAATTCGTGAAAATAGACCAAAGATTTGACCGGATGGATCAAAGATTCGACGATATTATTACATTAATAAAAAGCAGATAGAGAAATTAATGTCTTCGCATCATATCGTAAAAGAGAAACAGGAACCCGCTTTAATTATTGCGAACGGAGAAGCATGCAGTCCTGAGTTGCTCGGCCAGTTATTGGAATGGAGTCCCTACATTGTTGTTCTGGACCACGCTATTTACAGGGTACTGGAGCTGGGTATTAAAATTGATGCATGGCTTGGTGATTTCGATGTAGACCATGACTTTGAGGCAATTCGCACCATTCAAGAGCCATTAGAAATTGTTAATACGCCTGATCAGGAACATCACGATCTTGAGAAAGCAATCATATTTTTGATAGAAAGAGGATTTCCGGCTGCCAATATCGTCTGGGCAACTGGTCGCAGAGCCGATCATGCCATCACAAACATTACCAATCTGGTTAAATACAAAAATGACATTAAGCTGGTAATGCTGGATGACTACTCTAAAATTTTTCCTCTTACAGCGCAGTTCGAGAAATGGTATGTTGCAGGTACCCCCATTTCGTTGATTCCGGTAGGCGAAGTTAAAGGCATCAAAACGAGTGGTCTAAAGTATAACCTTAACGATGAATCATTGTTACTAGGATACCGTACCGGCAGTAGCAATGAGGCAGAAATTGACGGAATCGTCAGTGTTTCTGCCTCGGATGGCGATTTGTTAATTATGGAATGCTGGGATTTATGATCTGACTTCTTTGGAATCAACATAGAAGTTGCGATCCACAGTCAGCTTAGTTTGTCCTTTTGTTTTCAAAGTCTTCCATTCTGCCGAAGGATATAGGAATTGTGATTTACCACTACCAATCTGAACTTTAACCGGCATATCAAAACCATCAACTACGTTGTTCCAGCGATACTGTATTGTGTTATTTTTGACCTTATATTCCAATACAGGGATGCGGGTATCCCTCAAATATTGATTAAAGACTTTTGAAATATCACGACCCGCATTTTTGCTGACGTAATCTTCAATTTGCGAACCATCAACAGTCTGATGGTAGAAGGTCTTATTTAGTCCTCTCAAAATCTGTCTCCATTTTTCGTCATCATTGACCACCTGACGAATCGTGTGTAACATATTTCCTCCTTTGTAATACATATCCTTTGAGCCTTCCTGATTTACACCATAAGGACCTACAATCGGAATATCATTGGCAATTACACTTCTCGTACCAATTACGTAATCTGCACCAGCTTCTTTCCCAAAATAAAATTCAGTATATAAATTTTCTGAATAATTGGTGAAACTTTCGTGTACCCACATGTCGGCAACATCCTTGTATGTGATGTTGTTGGCGAACCATTCGTGGCCGCTTTCATGAATGATGATAAAATCCCACTTCAAACCCCAACCAGTTCCCGATAAATCGCGACCCAGATAACCGTTTTTATATCCATTACCATAGGTTACCGAACTCTGGTGTTCCATGCCCAGATATGGTACTTCTACCAACTTATAGCCGTCCTCGTAAAAAGGATATGGACCAAACCAATGTTCAAAAGCCTTTAACATCATGGGCACCTGCTTGAATTGAACTTTCGCCTTTTCAAGGTTTTGCGGAAGCACATAATAACTCACCTTCAGGTCGCCTTTTTCACCTTTGTATATATCATCCCAACTTTCGTAGTTGGCCACATTCATATTGACGCCATAGTTGTTGATCGGATTACCTACAAACCAATTGAAGGTTTTGGTGCTATTCCCATTGTCAACCACATTCCGTAATACACCGTTTGATATATTTTTCAGGTTAGCAGGTACTGTTATGCTGATCAACATACTATCAGGCTCGTCGTACATATGATCTTTGCAAGGCCACCATACACTTGATCCTAATCCCTGGCATGAAGTAGAAATGATTGTATTGCCATTTCCATCCGGTACCCATTGTACGCCACCATCCCAAGGCGGTCTTTTGGCAAGACGAGGTCTGCCCGAATAAAAAACTTTTACAGATTCCTCACTGCCAGTTTTTTGTTCTTTTGTCAGTGTCACAAAAAAAGCGTTACCGTCTCTTTTGAAATCAAGTGGCTGACCATCCTGTTCCACTTTTTCGATTTGCAGAGGCTCCTGTAAATCGACCTGAAGTATATTGTTTGGCTTAATTACGGTATAGTTGATCTGAGTGCTACCAGATAATGTACTGTCAGCAGCATTCGGTTTTACATCAAGGTGGTAGTAAGTAAGGTCCCACCATGCTCTTTCCGGTGTAATTGAACCTCGTAGTGTATCAGCATGTGTAAATCCGGAATGTTGGGCTACGCTACCGAACGAGATAATGGATAAACAAAAAACGAAAGATTTTTTTAACATGTGTAATTGATTTCGGTTGATTCAAATTTGTTTTTTGATTGTGAGAGCATAATTTACTTTACCAACACTTCCATATTGTTAAGCTCAGGCCCACCTCCACGGTTCGCGGAGCCAGCAGCGATATACACTTTCTTATTCATAACTACAGCTTGTGTACCGTGCCTGCCCTGATGAAGTAATGGGAAACGCTCCCATTTTTTAGTTTGCGTATTATATGCTTCAACTTCTGCATGTGCAGCCTCCTGTGCTCCACTTTCGCCACCGATAAGTAAAACCTTACTGCCGTAGGCTACAGCAGTATGGCCGGCTCTCATAGTCGGAATGCCATTGTCCGCATCCAAAGTGATCCATTTATTTGTAGTGAAATCATACAAATCTGCCTCTTTGATGGTCGTATTCAGTACCTGATTCGTTTTTGCACTGGAAAGCCTGCCTCCAGCAACGAGTAAATGATTCTCTGCAACGGCAACCTGCACATGATCTCTCGGACGAGGTGCATCAGTCAAAATTCTCCATTTCCCTGTTTCGGGATCATACTCATCAAACCATGCGGCCTGCCCGTCCCAATGCCCATCCTGAATACCACATACCAGGTAAATTTTGTTGTTCAGGATAAAAGCACCTGCAGCTCCCCGTAACCTATCTTTGGGTATTTCATCCCCTTTTCTCCATTCATTTTTTGCCGGATTGAAGATGTAAATATCAGGGATCGGAGCTTCGTGTGGGTAATTACCGGTCAACGCTCCCAATACATAAATTTCATTTTTGTAGGTCACTGCCTGAAAATGACTCATTTCAATAGGTGACTTACTGAGCGCAGTCCATGTGTCTTTCTTAGGGTCATATTCATTCACTGGTTTTATCCCGCGGCCCCCCAGTAAATATATCTTACCATTTACAGTCGCCATTGCATTTTCATGCCTCTTCTCAGGGAGGTTATCAGGTTCAATAGCTTGCCATACCTGAGCCATGCCTGATATACTTGTGAGATAGATAAGAATGGCAGTGCAGATTTTTTGATACGTTTTCATAGCGGTTCTGGTTAATAAGCGATCCAGCTAATAGTTAAAAACCATTAAGGTACAATTTATTCTATAAAACGTAAAGGCCGGCACAATGCCGGCCTTTACGTTAAATTTGGTAAAATAATTGCTAAAATCGAATCGCTATCTGATGGCCGGACTCTGGAAACCAAGCTTTTTCAATCCGTTTTGTACATCCTGATCCTGCATAAATAATTTCCACAACAAGCCTGTCCGGTAGTTTTCGATCATAACGATAATTGGTCCCTGGTCAATCGCAAGATGTGAATTCGCATACCAGTTCTGAGACTCGTTGAATGCATCAATAAATCCGTATTCACTCCATAATTTGTCGCCCATGTCATCGTAAAAATGACGAAGTGCCTTCATAGACTGCTCCGGGGTATAAGGGAAGGATGATAAAGCGGCCGTAGGAGTTATTGTACCGAAATCGTTAGTAGGAGAGTGGGCATTGTAACCATTGTAGGTATCGCTGGCGGTAAGGCCCCATGAGTTTTCTCCGTAGCCTTTGAACTTGCCCGGATTAGCCACGCAATGTTTGTAGTTGATCAAAGTGTGATTCACATTTTGTTCCCAATAGTTGGCGTAGCGGTCTTTGAGATTCCGTGGATCCAACCCTAAGAATGAATAATGTGTAAAAAAAAGTGGCCCGCCATAATCAAAACCTAAAGGAAGTTTCACTCCGTAGAATTCCTTCCCATTGTAGAAATGCTCGCTTTGTGCCCAGCATTTGTTATAGACTTGTGCGGTAACAGGATAACGTGGAGATGCTGCTGCAAGAATGTATGTAATCAGTGTTTCGTTGTAACCTCTCAGCTCAAAATTCATCGCCCAGCCCTGGTTCGGGCTCCAATGCCAGTATAGCTGATTGGGATTACCTCTTGTATGCCAATCAAACTCCATTTCGTTCCATATCTGCTCAACCCGACCT
>DASYHR010000809.1:0-3502 GCA_035998385.1 Dyadobacter sp.
CTGCAAACGAATATAAGTAAATTAGGTAAACCGGACGCTGCAAAAAACATTGCAGAAGAGGTTTTGAAATTATTCAGAAAATAAAAAGTGAGTGTTATGAGTTCGTCTGTAACGGATTGGAAATATATATACTTTGTTGGAATAGGTGGCATCGGAATGAGCGCCCTCGCCCGTTGGTTCAAATCGAATGGATTTCATGTGGCGGGGTATGATAAAACGGCAACAGTTTTAGTGAATACTTTGGTGCAGGAAGGAATTCCTGTGAATCTGGAAGATGAAGTGACTGCAATCCCTGCCGAATTCATTGCAGACCCTGATCAAACATTGGTTATATACACTCCCGCAGTACCTGTACAGCATAAACAAATGCTTTATTTCAGAGATCACAATTTCCTGATTTTAAAAAGATCCCAGGTGTTGGGCATACTTACGAAAAATCTCAGGACTGTAGGAGTAGCGGGCACGCATGGGAAAACCACGACTTCTTCGATGGTGGCTCACATTTTACGTGACGCCGGCGTGAACAGTACAGCATTTTTGGGAGGAATAACGCAGAATTACGCCACGAATTTATTGCTTAATGAGCCTACTGAAAATCTGGAAAGTGTAGTGTGTGTGGTAGAGGCTGATGAGTACGACAGATCATTTCTAACGCTTTTCCCTGAAATTGGTATTGTTACATCCACAGATGCTGATCATCTTGATATTTATGGGAAACATGAGGCAGTGCTCGAATCTTTCAAGGAATATGTAAGTCAGATAGACGACCACGGTGTGCTCTTTATGCGCCACGGTCTGGAACTTGCTGACAGTACCAAGGCCAAAGTATTCACCTATTCTTTGCATGAAGGCGATTATCACGCTGCTGATATCAGGATTGAGAATGCAAGATTTGTATTTGACATTATTCACCCGGATGGGGTAATAGGAGGAATAGGCATGGTAATTCCGGGCTATCATAATATTGAAAATAGTATTGCTGCTGCAGCTACTGCATTGTATCTGGGTGTGACGCCTGAAAATGTCAAAAAGGCATTGGAAAGCTATCGCGGTGTAAAACGGAGGTTTGAATACCAGGTTGAAACCAATGATATTGTATACATTGATGATTATGCACATCATCCAAGTGAAATTGAAGCTTTTCTTAACTCAGTGAAGGCACTATATCCGGGGAAACACATCACTGCGATCTTCCAGCCTCACCTGTTTACGCGAACAAGAGATTTTGCCGATGGATTCGCGAAAAGTTTATCTATTGCAGACAGGATTTTGCTTTTGGATATCTATCCTGCACGGGAAATGCCAATAGAGGGGGTAAATTCCGAACTTTTACTAGGGAAGATCGAAATTTCGGACAAAAGAATGGTTTCAAAAGAAGAAATTCTACAAACATTGTCTGATATTAGCAGCGAAATTGTAGTAACGATCGGAGCAGGGGATATTGATACGCTGGTTGGACCGATAAAAGCGCTGTTGACTGTTCCGGTAAGTAATAATTAATACATCATTTTTAATATTACTTAGATGTTACGTAAATTTGACTATTCCTGGCAGTTGTTCAAGCGAAGCTTGTGGCTTATTTTACCTATTCTTGGGATAGGTATGGCCGAAAGCCGGCTTGGTGGACAAAGATGTAATAATCTGGTAATCTCAATTGAAGGAGATTCAGGAGCATTTTTTCTAAATCAAACTGATGTGCGCATGTTAATGACTGAGCACGGAGGTGACCCGCTTATTGGAGGAAGGCTCGATGAAATAAATCTCGGAGAGCTTGAATACAGGGTTAAAAAAAATAAATTGATAAAGAAATGTCAGGTTTCGCGTGACCTGAAGGGCAATATCGTCGTTAATGTAGAGCAGGAGAGACCACTTGCACGGTGGATCACTACTTCTCAGAGTGGCGAGATACAAAGTGCGGACGGATTCTATATCAATGATGAGGGCGATTTTTTTCCTTTGTCTGATAGTTTTTCTGCCCGTGCGCTGATTGTGTCCGGTGCTTATTTTAGAGATAGTAAAAAATTGAAAGGAAAAGAAGGCGAGTCTCTTATGGCTTTGATTCGTTTTTTGAATACTGATCCGTTTTGGAAAGCACAGGTTGCAAAACTCGATGCGGACAAAAATGGGGAAATTGAATTGAATACGGTTTTAGGTGATCAGAAAATAGAATTTGGAACAGCCGAAGGCTTTGAATCCAAATTTAATAAGTTGCACTTATTTTATGAAAAGGTGCTGAGCAAGGATTGGAGTAGATTTTCAAGAATAAGTATTAAGTTTCAAGATCAAATAGTTTGTGAATAACAATTCACCATCAGCATGGCACACGACAAAATAGTAGTAGGGGTAGATATTGGAAGTACAAAAATTGCAGTTATTGCGGCGCAGGGAATTTCTTCCGGGTCGCGTCAGAGTAATATAGAAATTCTTGGATTTAGTGAAGTGCCGGTTCCGCATGGAGCTGTAGTAAACGGTTCTGTTGAAAATATTAAGCAGGTTGGGGCAGCCATGAAAGAAGCCCTTGCCGAAGCGTCGTTACGATCTGACCTGGATATCGGTATCGTTAACGTAAGTTTCAGTGGTGCACATGTGCGCGTGAGTGCTCAGAGTGATGGCGTAATCCGCCCTTCTGCTTCTACCGGGGAAGAAGTAACACAAAGAGATGTAGATCAGCTTGTGGATGACATGTACCGGGCCAGAACAGACCCTAATTACGATGTACTTCATGTTCTCCCGATTGATTTTACAGTTGATAATGCAGTTGGTGTAAAGGAACCCGTAGGACGAACAGGTATCAAACTTGGAGGTAACTTTCTGATTGTATCTGCAAATAATCAGTCTATTCAAAGAACCAAGAAAAGTTTACAGGAGGCAGATCCTGGTCTTAAATTTGATAAGTTAGTATACGCGCCATTGGCAACGAGTCTGGCTGTTCTTTCAGAAAATGAAACGAAAGCAGGTATCGCGCTGGTAGATATCGGAGATCATACAACAGATCTGATTATTTATCAGGATCGTATCATTCGTCATATTGCTTCTTTCCCGATTGGAGGAAGGCATATTACCAATGACCTTGCTACAGGATGCGGAATACAGGTTGAAAATGCGGAGCAGTTGAAAAAAGAATTTGGTGTGGCTGTATCGGGAGATATCCCGCTAAATGTCGAAATTCTTGTCAACTTTTTAGCAGGCCGACCTCCAAAGCCAGTGCTCAAAAAGAACGTAGCGCTGATTATTGAAGAACGTTTAAAAGAAATAGCCGCAATGGTGTATGCGGAAATTATAAAGTCGGGTTTACAGGAAAAACTAATAGGTGGCATTGTGCTTAGCGGAGGTACTGCCGATCTCGCTGAGATTGAAGTATTATTTGAGCGTGTTACCGGAATGGCCGTGCGGGTAGGTCTGCCTGAAAACCTTGCACGTACAGTAAAGGCAGATGCTGTAAGTAACTCCACTTTTGCCACAGCAATAGGTTTGGCATGGGCTGGAGTAAAATCCATAGATC
>DASYHR010000829.1:0-2825 GCA_035998385.1 Dyadobacter sp.
GTAATATCGTCACCAGTTTGGAGTGCAGAAACAGGCATCCCGACAGGAAATAGGTAAAGCTGGAAATGCTGATCAAAAAAGGGAGAAAAGTGACAGGTGGTCTTTTTCTCTCAATTCTATCCTGAACAGACAGATCAAATAGAATAGGTTGAAGTGTAAATGAGATGATCAGAATACAGACAATTCCCAGCACGCTGATGAAAGCAATGGAATGAATCGCAGGATGTTCGGCAAAAAATAACGCTCCGGTTCCAACAATGGTAGTAATGGCTGAAAGCAGGATCGCAGACTGATAGGATCGTAGTGTTTCCTTTCCCGTTTTGTACTTATTCAGCAGTCCGTCTGTAACGAAAATACTGAAGTCATCACCCAAACCGAAAATGAAAGTTGTGATGACTACATTCACGAAGTTGAATTTGATGCCCAGTATCGCCGCTATCCCAAATATCCATACCCAACTGATAGCCATGGGGAGGAAGGTGAGTAGCGTGAGCTCAATTCTTCCGTAAACGATCAGCAGTGTGAAAAATACGATTGAGGCGGAAATCAACAGAATAAAATTGAAATCTTCCTTGACCATTGTCAGGAGCGATTCTGCCATTTCGCCTCTGTCAAACACAGAAACACCGGTAATTGATCTCAGTTCTGATTTGACATAAGCCAATTCTGTTTTGGGAATGGTGATTGTTGTAATCCAGGTCGTTCCCGAGGAGTCTGTGGCTGAAAGATTTGACAGGCCCAGTTGCCGAAGCAGATCTTCCTCATTGACATCATTCCGTCTGTTCCCGTTGAGCCAGTTTTTGAACGGATTAAAAGCGTCAACACTCAAACCTGTGGTTTTGATAGCCTGATCCATGGCGGAAAAAGTCTGTTTTTTTCTTTCAGTAGTCCAGAAGTCGTTCCACTGTTCGTTCCTGTTTTGGGTTGTTTTGGCAGAAAGGATCAGAGCTCCGGAGGAGACGAAGTTTTTGATTTTTCCGTTGAGTTTGAAGTCTTTGGCTTTTTCATAAACGGCAAGGTTGATGTCTGCCGCTCTATCTTTGTCTTTGGAGGTGGAGAAAACATATATGCGCTTGTCCTGGTCCGGGTTAATTCCGGTCAGACTTTCTTCTCTCTTTTTCAGTTCCTGATCCTGCATGCTCAGGTTGTCGAAGCTGCTGTCAAATTCCGTAAAACGGGCGAAATAAAGAAAAACTAAAGTAAGTAGGCCTATGGACAGCAAAATGACGGGTTTGACCTTGCGTGGAATCTCGGGTATACGAAACAGCTTTACTTCGTCAGGGATTTTCCGGTAATCAAAGGCAAAAAAATCCAGAACAATGGGAAGCCCGATAACCGTGAACATGGCGGCGCCAATCAGGCTCAATGCAGCAAATAGGCCAAAATCCTGAAGTACGACGGAGTTGGTAAATTGTAAGGCTGTGAATGCCAGGATCGTAGTGAGGCTTCCTGTGAGCAACGGCGCACTTACTTCCCTGATCGTCGCACCTGTGGAAGCGGTATGCCTCAGATGCGTAAAAAAATGGAAGGCGTAATCAAGCAATATCCCAAAAATAACCGCTCCCGTGGCCAGTGAAATACCCGATATTTCCGGTCTGAGAAAACCTATCAATCCTAAAGCGAAAATCCCCCCGAACAAACCGGGAAGGATGATGTAGATCGGAATGAGGACTTTTTTGTAATAAACAATGAGTATAAGTACAATGATCACGAGGGCAATCACCATGGTTCTTGTGGAATCCTGTTTAACCTGAATGGCATTTCTGGCAGCAATCTCAAATGTGCCAAAGTAAGACAATTCGTGATGCGGATGATCTGAGTTCCATTTTTTGCTCAGGTTTTCAAGTTGATGAAACAGGGCCACATTCATGGCTGAATTACCTGAGTCGTAGGCAGTGGAGGCGGTGACAATGATGTGTTTGCGGTCGGCTGAGAACACCACTCCGTCTTCGACTGTCATGCCCGTTGCATTATTGAGCAAATTTAGTTGCTGGAAATAATGGGTGGTAATGCCCAACGGATCATTCAATACAAATTGCTTAATGAAACTCCCGCCTGGTGATAGCAGCTGATTGTAAGTCGAGGTAACAGCATTTTTGATTGAATCGGGTGTAATTTTCTGTCCTATATATTTATAGTAAGACGAATCAATCAGCTGAGGAAAACGTGAATAAGTATAATTGTATACGTCTTGCTGGATATCGGGGCGTACCGCCTGTATGTTTCTGATGTACTTGCCGGGAAGCGATGAGAGCGAATCGGCAAGTTTTTCGACTAGTCCGAGCGCTTCATCCGAACCGGTTTCGGGATCGTTTTCCAGAGAAAATACAATTTGATTGATGATATTTTTGTTATCAATCAGCTTTGTGAATTCTTCAAACTTTTCTCCCTTTGGTAAGGTTGAAAAAATGCTCTCAGTGATTCGAAGTCGGGAAATACCATAGCCAAAAACTCCGATCAAGCCGATCAGGAATAGAAAAAAAACAGCTTTGTGTCTGGAAAGGAGCAGATTCAGCTTTAATAATAATTCCCCGATCATGAACTTGAAAAACGTGAGTGTTTGGCAAAATTAAGGAAATGTAGGTGTTTGCCCAACTTATTAATGTTCAATACCGATCGGGTGGTGAGCTTGTCAAAGCGGCAAAAAAAGATTTATTTTACACGTTATTTAATTTCACTATCCATAAATGAATAGTATTTCGTTAGCTCATGTAGAGCAATATGCGTTTGACAAGAAAGAATTTATACTCGCTGAGGACGCACTCAACAAAGTTTCTGAGTCTTTTGCTTTTCTGACAGACTTCTCAAAAGATAAAATTATATAT